>NZ_JAYSSZ010000092.1:0-4733 GCF_043720215.1 Flavobacterium sp.
TACACTTTTTGGCGATTTAACAGTGCCTTTTTAAGCAGTAATTAATCACAAGTTATTAACAATCAATATGTTGATGTGTTTTTAAGGGTGGACTATTTATGATTTAAATCTATTCGAATCTATGAATTTAAATTTTGATGTAGATTATGTTTCTCATTCAAATTTAAATGAAAATAAACCATTATTATCTTCTGTTGAAATAAATAATTTATATAAAGTCAGTAAAAATATAGAGAGTCGAATGAATAAATATTGGAATAAATATCTTTTTAAACCTGTAGATTTAGAATTTAAAATTATAGGAGAGAAAAGAGAGTTATATATAAAACAGGTAAGAGTTTTTAATGATTAATTAATAATAAATTTTAACATCAACTTCATTACTAATTGTATTTATTGAAGCTATTTTAAATTCAAAATTTTCACTATTTATTTTCTCAGCAATAACTTTTCTAACTGTTTCGTCTTCTAGATTAAATAATGAATCGTATTTTAATTTAATTTCAATACTCTTTAAATATTTCGATTCTTTATTGATTACCAGATGTGTAGCGACAATATAGCTACCTATTATAGTCACTTGTAAAAAGAGTAAGATTTCATATTTTTCTAAAGGATGCATGATATCTAAAATAGAGAGCGTAATGGTGGCAAAAAGAAAAATGATTGCATTTATAGTAAATGTTTGCGCTCTGAATCGTAAAATGGAGAAAATTGCAAATAACCCAAAACCTATTCCAACTCCTATTTCAATTTTTGTAAATAAATAACATAAAGAAAAGGTACATAATCCTACAATGACAATTAGGGGATTTATGGTTTTATTATCTTTTCTATTAGAGAAAAAATACAAAATTAAGATAGAAATTGTTAGTAATAAAAACCTTCCTACGAGTTCGTATAAGTTCATAATTAGTCGTCTTATAAATTTGACTTTATAAAAATACTATTTTTTTTCTTTTAAACTAGGTTTTTTATGCCCATTAATAGTATCTGCATTCATTTCACGAACTAATTTTCCGTTTTCAAAATATTGCCAGATTGCGTTTTTCTTATCGTTTTTAAACTGTCCTTTTATAACTAAATTTCCTGATTCATCATAGACTTTATATGGTCCTTGTAAAACATCGTTTGCAAAAACCGATTCTTCTATAAGCTTTCCTTTTTTCGAATATTTTTTTGAAATTCCTTCTTTAAGATTATTTTTATACGGAACTTCTTCTGCGAGTTTTCCGTTTGTATAAAAAACTTTTCTAATACCTTCTATTTTATCATTTACATAATTTTCGGTAGTCATAACTAACTTAGAATTTTTATGATAGTATTTCCAAAGTCCTGAACGAAATTTGTTGATAGTATTTCCCTCACTGACTTTGTTGTTCTTATCATCAAAAAATATGGTATAGGCATTATTTTTAGAATCGAAATTGCGTGTTGCCATTACAATTTTCTTGTCACTATTAGCATAGTACGTAAAAACTCCAACCTCTTTTCCGTGGTTAAAGTTACCTACATATCGTAGAATTTTAGAATCATCATAAAAACCATTCCACAATCCTTGACGTAGACCGTTTTCGTCGAAGCTATTAGGCGAAACTTGAGGTTTTACGGGTTCTGGCTTTGGCGTTTCAATTTTTTTAATCTGGGCATAGCCAAACGAAATACTTAATAAGAATATATAGATTAAATATTTTTTGTTTATAGTACTTCTCATAATTTTAAAAATTGAATATTCTTTACTAACTCAAAATAGTACTTTTTATTTCAAAAGTAAAACTTTATTTTATAAATATCTAATTGCAACAATAATGCCGATTGTATATTCTAAAAAAATAATCCAGCAAAAGCTGGATTATTTTTACTATTTATTTCTTTTTGTCTTTTGCTTTTTGAGCTTCAGCTTGTTCCATTACTTCTTGCAATTTTTTCTGGAACTTACCTTGTTTCTTAGGTTCTTTTAGTTTATTTTCTTGTATCTGAGCATGAATTTTCACATCGTCGACAATATAATTTTTAATAACAAGCATAATTCCTATAGTAATTACGTTTGAAATAAAGTTATACAAACTCAATCCAGAACCATATGTATTAAAGATAAACAACATCATGATAGGCGAAACATACAGCATGATTTTCATGATTTTCCCCATATCTGGCATACCTTCTTGCTGTGGCGCTGACATTTGCTGATCTCCCATTGTCATTTTTGTATAAAAGAAAATTGCAATAGAAGCTAAAATTGGGAATAAACTCACGTGATCTCCGTAGAAAGGAATATTAAAAGGTAATTTTAATATCGAATCATATGAGGATAAATCATCTGCCCAAAGAAACCCTTTTTGTCTTAACTCGATTGCAGCTGGGAAAAACTGAAACGAAGCCATCATAAACGGAAGCTGAATAAGTGCCGGAATACAACCCGCCATTGGATTTACACCTGCTTTATTATACAACTTCATCGTTTCTTGTTGTTTTTTCATTGGGTCTTTACCAAACTTCTCATTCAATTCAGTAATTTCTGGACGCAATACCTTCATTTTTGCTTGCGACAAGAACGATTTGTATGTAATAGGCGACATCGCCAATTTGATTAAAATTGTAAATACAATAATAGCAATTCCGTATGGGATAAATGAGCCTAACAAACCAAATAAAGGCATGAAAATAAATTTATTTATCCATCCGAAAATTCCCCAACCTAGTGAAACAATTTCATCAAGGTTTCTCTCATAAGCATCTAATATTTTATAATCCGAAGGGCCGTAATACCAATTCATTTTATAATCTACTTCACCATTATTAAAAACTAACGGAAGTGTTGCTGTAAAGTTTTTAGTGAAAATAGTATCTGTTTTTTCGTCTTTAACTAAATTTGATGAGATTAATTTTGATGTTTTGAAAGGTGTTTTTGTCAATAAAATAGAAGAGAAAAAATGCTGTTTGAATGCAACATAAGTTACTTCTTGAGCAGCTTCTTCATCATCAGATTGATTTAAATAACTATCTTTTCCTTCTTCGTGCTCATAAATAAGTTCTGTGTAACGATTTTCGTAAGAAATACTTTTTTCGTTACGATAGGTTTTTAAGTTCCATTCTAAATCGGCTGGTTTTGTAGTGTTTAGTACCGATGCTAATCCTTGTGAACGAACATCAAAATCTAACATACAATCATTAGGTTTCAAAACGTATTTATATTCTAGAAACTGGTTTTCACCTGCTTTTAACTTCATAGAAAGAACTTGGTCTGCTCCTACTTTTGTTAGTGTTGGCTCAAAAAACAAATCCTTAGTATTTAGAACTCTATTGTCTTTTGTTTGCAGTACAATATTTAAATTAGCATTATTATCCTTAATAAGTTGTACTAATTTTCCAGAATCTTTAGAAATTTGCTTAAAGTTCTTTAGAGTCGCTTCGGCAATATAACCTCCTTTGTTTGCGATTTTCAGAATTATTAGCTCATTTTCGATAGTTGTAAAACCAGTTTTTGCTGATGGCAATGTAGCTGAATAAGCAAAACTACCTAAAGTAGCTTTCATTTTTGCTGTTTGAACTGAATCGGTACTAGTTGTAGGTGCAACAACTTCAATAACTTTTGGCTCTTGACTTTTGGTTTTTTCAACTAATTCTTGTTTTGCTTTCTTATCAATTTCTGCTTGTGTAGGTTTATTTTGGTACATGATCCACATCATGATACCAAAAATTAATACAAATCCAATAATCGAATTAAGGTCTAATTTCTTCTTTTCCATCTTTTTATTTTTGCTTTAAGCATTAGGCTTCAAGCGGTAAGCTTATGTTAGTCTTTATTTTTTCATTTTGTTACCAAAATAAATGTATGCTCTTACTAATTTTTTATTTTTTACTGCCGCTGCTATAAAACTAACGAATAACGGATGCGGAGCTAACACTGTACTTTTGTATTCTGGGTGGTACTGAACGCCTATAAAAAATGGGTGATTTTCCAATTCTATAACCTCGACCAAACCTGTTTCTGGATTTACTCCCGAAGCTTTTAGTCCTGCGTTTTGCAATACTTCTAAATAATCACTATTGAACTCATAACGATGACGATGACGTTCTAAAATATCTGATTTCCCATATATTTTATGTGCCAAAGTATTTTCTGATAAATGACATTTCCAAGCACCTAATCGCATGGTTCCTCCTTTGTCAGTAATTGTTTTTTGTTCTTCCATCAGGTTTATTACAGGATGCGAAGTGTTTTCGTTCATTTCGGTCGAATTAGCATCTGCATAACCTAATACATTTCGAGAATATTCAATAACTGCCATTTGCATTCCTAGACAAATTCCAAAAAATGGAATTTTATTTTCTCTTGCATAACGAACAGTTTCTATTTTTCCTTCAATTCCGCGACCGCCAAATCCTGGTGCAACTAATATGCCATCTAATCCTTTTAGTTGATTTTCTGCCGTTTTGGCATCTAAATATTCCGAGTGAATAGAAATTACATTTACTTTTGTTTCATTTGTGGCTCCTGCATGAATAAATGCTTCTAGAATTGATTTGTAAGAATCTTGCAACTCGACATATTTACCAACCAAACCAATATTTACTTCATGTTTCGGGTTTTTATGTTTTTGCAAAAATTCGTTCCACTGTTTTAAATCTGGTGCTGCTTTTTCTGGTAAATTTAATTTTTTCAATGCTACTCTATCTAATCCTTCTTCAAGCATCAAATTAGGAACATCATATATTGTAGAGGCATCGAT
>NZ_JAYSSZ010000093.1:0-4721 GCF_043720215.1 Flavobacterium sp.
AAGAACATCAAAAACAAAAGCATTTATTGTAGTTGCAAAATCTAATAAATCGCTTGCAGTAATGGTTTCTTTATTTTCTTTTAATACATTCACAAAACGAACACCTTCAAACAAATGAGCAATAAGAATTGGTGTATTAAAATCGTCATTCATGGCATCATAACAATTTTGTTTCCAATTTTTGATATCTATTGATGTCGTATTTGATGTTGTAAATTGAGCTGTATTTTTTAAATTATCAACGGCTTCCATCAATCGATAAAAACCTTTTTCAGCAGCAAGAATTGCATCATTAGTAAAATCGAGATTACTACGATAATGCGCTTGCAACATAAAAAAACGAGCAACAGAAGCAGAAAAAGCTTTTGTTAAGAATGGACTTCCACCAGAATAAATTTCGCTTGGCAAAATATTATTCCCTGTCGATTTCGACATTTTTTTCCCGTTTAAAGTCAACATATTAGCATGCATCCAATAATTTACTGGTTCCTGACCAGTACATGCTTCATTTTGAGCAATTTCGCATTCGTGATGCGGAAATTTCAAATCCATTCCGCCACCGTGAATATCAAAATGATTACCTAAATATTTGGTACTCATAGCAGTACATTCTAAATGCCAACCAGGAAAACCATCGCTCCAAGGCGAAGGCCATCGCATAATATGTTCTGGCTCTGCTTTTTTCCAAAGGGCAAAATCCTGATGGTTTCTTTTATCGCTTTGTCCGTCGGTATCGCGAGTATTAGCCAACATATCTTCGATATTTCTACCGCTTAATTTTCCGTAATTGTTAGTTTCGTTAAACTTTACGACATCAAAATAAACAGAACCGTTAGATTCATAACCAATTCCTTTAGCTATAATTTTCTTAACAATCTCAATTTGTTCAATAATGTGACCAGTTGCCGTAGGTTCGATACTTGGAGGCAAAAAGTTATAGGCTTTCAAAACATTATGAAAATCGACAGTATAACGCTGCACAATTTCCATAGGTTCTAGTTGTTCTAGTTTAGCTTTTTTGGCAATTTTATCTTCACCATCATCTACATCATCTACAATATGACCTACATCAGTAATGTTTCTAATATACCTAACCTTATAACCCAAATGCAAAAAATAGCGATATATCACATCAAACGACATAAAAGTACGCACATTGCCTAAGTGAACATTGCTGTAAACTGTCGGTCCACAAACATACATACCAATATTTCCTTCATTAATAGGAGTAAAGTTTTCTTTTTCGCCCGAAAGCGAATTGTATATTTTTATGAGGTGCGATTTATATAATGGCATTTTTTTATTTGTTTTAGGAGCTATTCCTGCTTTTCGTTTCAATCTTTTTTTCGTGCCTCAAAAAAGGATTTCCACTGCAATCAGGGCTAGGGCATTTCGGTATTAATAAATTTTTGTTTAGAATTTTGTTTCCAATTTAATATAATCTAAGAATTCTCTTTTAGTTTCTAAGTTTTTAAATTTCCCGCCAAATTCTGAAGTTACAGTACTACTTTCTATGTCTTTTATTCCGCGAGAGTTTACACAAAGATGTTTGGCATCAATAACACAAGCCACATCATCAGTTCCTAAAGCGATTTGTAGTTCTTGTACAATTTGCATAGTTAGTCTTTCCTGAACTTGAGGTCTTTTTGAATAATATTCGACGATACGATTCATTTTAGATAAACCGATCACTGTTCCATTTGATATGTAAGCAACATGAGCCCTACCTACAATAGGTAACAAATGATGTTCGCAAGTAGAGTAAACCACAATGTTTTTCTCGACCAGCATTTCCCCATACTTGTAGTTGTTATCAAAAGTTGAAGAACTTGGTTTTTTGTTAGGATTTAGCCCTCCAAAAATTTCCTTTACAAACATTTTTGCCACTCGATTTGGAGTTCCAGACAGACTATCGTCAGTAAGATCCATGCCAAGTGTGTTTAATATATTTTCAACATCTTTTTTTATAGATGCTATTTTTTGATCATCAGTTAAATCAAACGCATCTTTTCGTACAGGATTTTTTGCGTTTGTAGCGATGTGATTGTTGCCAATTTCGTCTTGAAAATCGTCGGTATGAGCCATTAAATAAGGTTTTTATTCAATTAAAAAAAAATATAAATGCAAATATATGGAATATATTCAAATTTAGTAATCGATTTTGATTATTAAAAAGTATAAAAAAAAATGCATATTATTTAAAAAATCGTTAAATTTCGTCCGATTTTTTAAAGTTAATATTATCAATATATTATGAAAAGATATTTACCTATACTTGTTTTGTGTTTTTCTTATTTTATTTCTTCGGCTCAAAACATTGCAGTCACAATAGATACACCTTTACCAGTATGTAGCCCTGGAGATTGCGTGGCTTTGCAAGCAAATTATCCAATTACGCAGCCAACAAATACATATACAGTAGCTTCAATTCCTTACGCGCCAACTTTTCCTTTTGTTGGAGGAACAAATTTGAATGTTACTATTGATGACAGATGGTCAGATATTGTTACTTTACCTTTTCCATTTTGTTTTTATGGACAAAATTATACTAGTTTATTAGTTGGCTCCAATGGGGTGTTAAGTTTTGATATTAACGGAATAGTTCCAGGCGGTACGGAAATACCTCTTGGAGGTTGTGATTGGTCTTTTTCAACACCGTTACCTGATGCTGGATTTCCAATTAAAAATGCAATTTATGGAGTGTACCAAGATATTCATCCAGGTTTAATTACAAATCCTGCTGTTCAAAATATAAATTATTATGTTACAGGAACATACCCTAATAGAGTATTTATTTTAAATACTAATCAAATGCCTCAATATAGTTGTAATCTGAGCGTTGGAACTCAAACATATCAAATTGCATTGTATGAAGCTACAAATGTTATTGAAGTATTGGTGAGTAGACGAACTTCATGCACTGGATGGAATGGTGGAGCTGGAGTTATTGGAGTTATGAATCAAGCTGGAACTCAAGCCGTAGTTCCTCCTGGAAGAAATACCGGAACTTGGTCAGCAACGAATGAATCTTGGCGTTTTACCCCAGCTTTAGCAGGACCTTCGAATGTTGTTCTAACTTGGTTAGCTAACGGTGTTCCTGTTCCTGCGAGTACAAATGTTAATCCATTATCAGTTTGCCCTACAGCATCAACAGTTTACACTGCCATTGCAAGTTATACAAGATGTGATGCTACAACAATTGTTGTACAAGATACGGAAACAGTTGCTCCAGAAGTTTATCCGCTTTCTAATCCTACTAACTTAAACATATGTACAAGTGCTGCACCACCCTATATTTTTAATATAAATCAGAATGCTGCAATGCTTGGAGCTTTATCACCGAGTGATTATACTATTACATACCATGTTGGTTCGGCAAGTGGCCCTGTTATTCCTAACGGAAGTTTGGGAGCTTATTCTAGTGCAGGTGCTGGAGAACAAATATGGGTAGTAGTAGAAGATTTAAATACTACAGGTTGTATAAATGAAAGATTCTTTACATTAAACGCACTAGCTTCACCATCGGGAACATTTTCATATACAGCTAGTCCTTATTGTAATAGTATTACAACTGCACAAGCTATAACATCAGTTGGATTAACAACAGGAGGAACATTTACAGCAACACCAGTTGGTTTGAGTTTGAATTCAACAACTGGAGCAGTTGTACCAAGTACCAGTTTATTAGGAACCTATACGGTAAATTATGATATTGCTGCAACAGGAAGTTGTCCAGCATTTAATACTAGTACAACGGTTATTATAAATCCAGTGGTAACTCCAACTATAAATTGTGGTGCATCAACAACTACTTCAGTAGTATTTACTTGGGCAGCAGTTGTGGGAGCGACAGGTTATGATGTATCATATCAAGTCAATGCGAATCCAGTTGTAAATGTTGGCGCAATAGGAAATGTTTTAACGTATTCAGTTACTGGTTTAACGCCAGGCGATAGCGTAGTCATTACATTAACACCAACAGGACCTGTGGGTAATTGTTTTTCACCAAATACACAAACCTGTATTGCTACAAATTGTACTCCACCAACAGCTTCAATATCTTATAGTACTCCTAGTGCGCCTAGTACATCATTTTGTGAATCAGATATAGTGCCTAAATTAGTTAATTTGTCAGGAACAGGCATTTTTTCACCAGGTAGTTATATTGCAAGTCCAAATACACTTATTATTAATCCAACTTCAGGTGCTATTACGCCAAATGGAAGTACACCTGGAAATTATACAGTGACCTATACTATTCCTGCTGCATCAGCTGGTTGTTCGTCAGTAACAGCTACAACATTGGTAACTATTAATTCACAACCAAACGCGGGTATTGATGGTGGTACTATCATTTGTGATTCTAGTCTAACAACTATTGACTTATTTTCTTTAATTTCTGGAGAAGATACAGGAGGAATTTGGTCTCAAACTTCTGGATCAGGTGGAACTTTTAATGTTATCGCAGGAACCTATGCACCTGCAATAGGTGCAACTACAAGTACGTTTACTTATTCGTTTTCAGGAATAGCTCCATGTATTAATGATACAAGTTTAGCGACTGTTACAATTAACCCAGCTCCAACAGTAGTTATATCAGGAACCACGTCAGTATGTTCAGGAACAGGAGCCAATATTACTTTTACAGGAACTCCAAATGCTACAGTTACTTATACCTTAAATGGAGGAGCAAACCAAACGATTATCCTAAATGCAGGAGG
>NZ_JAYSSZ010000094.1:0-13685 GCF_043720215.1 Flavobacterium sp.
AAGACATACTGTAGTCTTTTTGGGTACGCTTTACATAGCGAGGTTCCTGGGTGTTTTCCATAACGATGAATTTATGTATCGCTATTTTAGGACAAGACAAAGAGTAAAATAAAAACACACACTACTGTAAATGCAGGTTTTACATTATTGAGGGTTTTGGGCTTAATTTAAAGTTTGCTTTGTAGCTTTGAAGTCACTGAAAAACCGAAGTTTTCGGATTATTTAGTCAGCAACAGCCATAAAGATTGAGAACATTTTATTTTTTTAGGTCAGGAATCTAAATAACTAACTTCTTGTCCAGCAATCTTCCACATGATCATTTACCATTCCTGTGGCTTGCATATGCGCATACATTACCGTTGAACCTACAAATTTGAAGCCTCGTTTTTTTAAATCTTTGCTCAAAGCATCTGATATTGCTGAGGTTGCAGGAACGTCTTTTAGTGTTTTTGGCTTATTTTCAATCGGTTTCCCATCTACATAACCCCAAATATAGTTGCTGAAACTACCAAACTCCTTTTGAATTTCCATAAAAGCAATCGCATTTGTCACCGCCGATTTTACTTTGAGCTTGTTTCTAATAATACCTGGATTTTGTAATAATTCTTCTTGTTTTGCTTCGGAATAAGCTGCTATTTTTTTATAATCGAAAGCATCAAAAGCCAATCGAAAATTTTCTCTTTTGTTCAAAATAGTAATCCAACTTAAACCCGCTTGAAAAGTTTCAAGAATTAAAAACTCGAATATAGTTGCATCATCATAAACAGGTTTTCCCCATTCGTTATCGTGATATTCTTTATATAAATCGGAAGACAAACACCAAGTGCAACGATTTTTCATAAAAAAGAGTTTTTTTCAAATGTAAGAATTTGTTTTAAATTTATTTGTAAATTTACTATTCCAATTTAGATTATATGAAGACAATTATAGCTAAAAGTTTTATAAATTCACTCTCTTATTCAGAATATCGAAACATCATTTCTGAACTAATTAGACAGGATAAATCTACTGGAGACGAGCAATCCGACGATTTACTTATGTACAGCAAGTTGAACGAAACTAGAATGAATAGATTAGATAAAACAATTCATGTAGGAATTGAAAGTTCACAAGAATTGAATTCTCTTAAACATCAATATTATTGGTTGGTTCTTGCTGAAGGATGGTGTGGTGACGCAGCTCAACTAGTTCCTATTTTTAATAAAATGGCCAATGCATCAAACAATATAGAATTGAAATTACTGTTTAGAGACGAAAACAAATCGTTAATGAATATGTTTTTAACCAATGGAAGCAAATCAATACCAAAACTTATAATCCTTGAAAAAGAAACCTTGCAACTCAAAGGAACTTGGGGGCCAAGACCAGAAGGTGCAACGAAATTAATACGCAGTTATAAACAACAATATGGTGTTATTGATGAAACAGCTAAAGCAGAATTACAATTGTGGTATTTGCACGACAAAGGATTGAGTACTCAGAATGAATTAACTACTTTGATGCATCATTTGGAACAATTGACTCATCAAACAAAGTAACATCGATGGCATTTTTTACATCATAATCACCAATTTTTGTTCTTCTTAAAACCGTAAGATGTCCACCGGATTGCAAAGCCAATCCAAAATCATAAGCTAACGAACGAATATAAGTTCCTTTGCTACAAACGACTCTAAAATCGATTTCTGGCAAGGCAATTCGAGTAATTTCGAATTCGTGAATTTGTGTTTTTCTAGAAGCAATTTCAACTTCAACACCAGCACGAGCGTGTTCGTATAATCGGACACCATCTTTTTTAATTGCTGAAAAAACAGGCGGTTTTTGGTCTATTTCACCTAAAAATTGTTTTACTGTTTCGTGAATTAAGTCGGAGGTAATATGTTCTGTTGGGAAAGTAGCATCAATCTCGGTTTCTAAATCATATGATGGCGTTGTGGCACCAATGTAGAAAGTTCCGGTATATTCTTTGGCTTGACCTTGTATTTCGGAAATGCTTTTGGTGAATTTCCCCGTACAAACTATCAACAATCCCGTTGCTAATGGATCTAAAGTTCCCGCATGACCAATTTTAAATTTTTTGGGTAAACCTAATTTATTTATAAGCGCATATTTTAGCTTATTTACAGCTTGAAAAGAGCTCCATTTTAAGGGTTTGTCTATCAGTAAAACTTGACCGTTTAAGTAATCTTCTGGAGTAAGCAAGGTTAATTATTTTAAATAAGTGAAATAAATCAATAGAAATGAACCCACAATAATTCGGTACCAACCCCAAGGTTTAAATCCGTATTTTTTGATGATTTCGATAAAAAATTTGATAGCCAAAACCGCAACTATAAAAGCAACAACATTACCAATAAGGAATATTTTGATGTTTTCGTCCGATTTCAAAACCAATTCATAACCTTTCATTTGTGAATTTTCGTATGTTTTCAAAAAAACAGAATAACAAGTTACAGCAAGCATCGTTGGTACGGCAAGAAAGAAAGAAAACTCAGCAGCAGCTTGTCGTGACAATCCTTGTTGCATACCGCCAATAATAGATGCGGCACTTCGGCTAGTTCCAGGCATCATGGCTAAACATTGCCAAAAACCAATAGTTACAGCTTTCTTTATAGTAATGTCTTCTTCTTGTATAATTGTAGGGTTTTGAAAATAATTATCGATAAATAATAATATAACGCCACCAAGTATTAAAACAATGGCAATTGGAATAGGATCTCCAAGAACAGCTTCAATCTTATCATCAAATAATTTTCCTAAAATCAGTGCAGGAACTACTGCACAAGCCAATTTGATAAAAAAATTAAATTTAGAAAAGTCGAAAAATTTTCTCCAATACAAAGCTACAACAGCCAAAATGGCTCCAAACTGAATAGAAACTTGAAATAATTTGACAAAATCATCATTTTGAATCCCAAAATAAGAACTTACAAATATCATGTGTCCAGTTGAAGAAACTGGTAAATATTCAGTAAGACCTTCAATTATGGCTATGATAATAGCTTGAAGAATTTCCATGAATTACTTTTTAGGATTTTTCAAAATAGAATAAATCGTAATCCCAAAACCAATTAAAACCATTGTTGGCGCTAATCTAATTCTTCTAAAACTAAAAATTTCGGCATTAAAAACTGCTGGGTTATCGCTTCCGCCACCAGACATGAGTATAAATCCAACTGCAATAACTGCAATACCGATTAATAAAATTTTATAGTTTACTTTTTCAAAAAGAAATCCTTGTTCTTTATTTTCCATTTTTTTATTTTTTGTCACCCTGAGCGTAGTCGAAGGGTAAATTAATAAAGATCGTCTGTTCTTAAATTTAAGAATCGTTGTGTTGCAAAATAAGTACTTAGTAAAGTAATTAAAATTCCAATACCAAAAACACCTAATAAAATAGCAACAATTGTCAATTTATCATTAAAAATTCCAAGATTAGGAAAATTAGAATCAATATAAAATAAAACACCAAGCAAAGCAGCAATAGCAATTCCGGCACCTATCATACCCAGTTTTACACCACGCCAAAGAAAAGGTTTTCTAATAAATGATTTTGTTGCGCCCACCATTTGCATGGTTTTTATGATAAATCGGTTGGAATGTATCGACAAACGCATCGAACTATTGATAAGTAAAACGGCAATCACACAAAAAAGACCGCTAATGATAAGAATCCACAAACTTACTTTTTTCACATTGTCGTTTACCATATTTACCAATTGCTTGTCGTAAACAATATCAGAAATCATTGTATTTTCACGCAATTTGCTTTCAATTTTTGTGATACTGTCTGCCACTACATAATTAGCTCTTAGATGTATATCATAAGAATTTTGCAAAGGATTCATACCTAAAAACTCGAGAAAATTTTCCCCAATAATATCGGTATGTTGCTTAGCAGCAACATCTTTCGATACATAAGTAAATGTTTTAGCATACTTCGAAGCCTTCAATTCCGATTTAAAGTTGGCTAAAGTCGTGTCTTTTGCTTCATCTTTAAAATAAACCGACATTGCGATTCCTTCTCTAAAATCGTCTGACAATTTTTTAGAATTTACAACAAAAAGACCCAACATTCCAAGCAAAAACAACACAAGGAAAACACTTAACACTACCGAAAAATAAGACGTGATTAATCTACGTTTTTGAAAATTATCGAAAGAAGAACTCATACTTAATAAAATTATTGGGTAAAAATAATAAAGAATTTCTTTATTTAAAGTTATTAACGTTCAAACTTTCCATTTTCTTATAATAAATGTAAATTTGTCGCAATAAAAATGACATACTGAGCATAATCGAAGTATTTGAAGCGAATGGCTTGCGCATTTTTGCAATTCATTTTCCTGCTGTTGTTACAATCTCGCCAAGAAAAATGGCGAGGATTTCCACTTCCATCAGGGCTAAAAGACAAATCATTTTTGTGTCAGAATTTTACAAAACCTTTGAGTCTTTGCATCTCAGAACCTTAGAAACTTTTTTTAATGAAATACAATCCAAACGAAATCGATGCCAAATGGCAAAAACACTGGGCAGACAATCAAACATTTGCAGCAAGCAATACGTCAGACAAACCCAAATATTATGTTTTAGACATGTTTCCTTATCCATCAGGAGCAGGATTACACGTTGGGCATCCGTTAGGATACATCGCATCAGATATTGTAGCGAGATTCAAACGCCACAAAGGATTCAATGTATTGCATCCACAAGGTTATGATTCTTTCGGGCTTCCTGCCGAACAATATGCGATACAAACTGGGCAACATCCAGACAAAACGACTAAAGAAAACATTGCCCGTTACCGTGAGCAACTAGATAAAATAGGATTTTCATTCGATTGGAGTCGTGAAGTGCGCACCTCAAATGCCGATTATTACAAACATACCCAATGGATTTTCATTCAATTATTCAATTCTTGGTATAACAAATCGAATGATAAAGCCGAAGACATTTCGACATTAGTTTCCATTTTTGAAAACGAGGGAAATGCTAATTTAAACGCAGTTTGTGATGACAACATTGCTCCGTTTTCTGCTCAAGATTGGAACAGTTTTTCATCAGACGAACAACAACAAATACTATTACAATACCGTTTAACGTATCTAGCCGAAACCGAAGTCAACTGGTGTCCAGGTTTGGGAACCGTTTTAGCCAATGACGAAATCGTAAATGGCGTTTCAGAACGTGGCGGACATCCTGTGATTCGTAAAAAAATGACACAATGGAGTATGCGTATTTCTGCTTATGCCGAACGTTTGCTACAAGGACTAAACGAGATCGATTGGAGCGAAAGTATCAAAGAATCTCAACGCAACTGGATTGGGAAGTCAGTAGGAGCCATGGTTTCATTTAAGTTGAAAGAACACAAGGAAAATATCGAAGTCTTTACCACTCGTCCCGATACTATTTTCGGAGTTACGTTTATGACATTGGCACCAGAACACGAATTGGTGGCAAAAATCACAACTCCAAAACAAAAAGCAGCTATTGAAGCCTATATCGAAAAAACCGCAAAACGTTCCGAAAGAGAACGTATGGCCGATGTAAAAACTATTTCTGGAGTATTTACAGGTGCTTATGCCGAACATCCGTTTACCAAAGAACCAATTCCCGTTTGGATAGGCGATTATGTACTCGCAGGTTACGGAACTGGTGCCGTGATGGCGGTTCCTTGTGGCGACGAAAGAGATTATGCTTTTGCCAATTTCTTCAAAGGACAAAACGGAATGCCAGAAATTAAAAATATCTTCGATAATGTCGATATTTCTACTGAAGCGTATGGCTCGAAAGACAATGTAATTATTGCTAATTCGGACTTCTTGAATGGTTTAAATTACAAAGAAGCGACCAAAAAAGTTATTGCAGAACTCGAAACGTTAAACCAAGGACAAGGAAAAACAAATTACCGTTTGCGTGATGCTGTTTTCTCTCGTCAACGCTATTGGGGAGAACCGTTTCCGGTATATTATGTGAATGGTTTACCACAAATGATTGATGCCAAACATTTACCAATCAAACTTCCAGAAGTAGAAAAATATTTACCAACCGAAGACGGACAACCGCCATTAGGAAACGCGACAGTTTGGGCTTGGAACACTGAAACCAATCAAGTTGTCAGTTCGAGCGCAGTCGAGAACATAACTATTTTCCCATTAGAACTAAACACGATGCCAGGTTGGGCGGGAAGTTCTTGGTATTGGATGCGTTACATGGATGCTCATAACGAAAACGAATTTGCTTCTGCAGAAGCATTAAAATATTGGGAAAATGTCGATTTGTACATTGGCGGAAGCGAACACGCCACAGGTCATTTATTATATTCTCGTTTTTGGAACAAATTCCTAAAAGACAGAGGTTATGCACCAACCGAAGAACCTTTCAAAAAATTGATTAATCAAGGAATGATTTTGGGAATGAGTGCTTTTGTTTATAGAAGTGAAGATTCTAAAAAATTATATTCAAAAGGGTTAATTAAAGATTTGAATGTTCATCCAATCCACGTTGACTTAGCAGTTATCAATGATATAACAAACGAATTGGATATCGAAGCTTTTAAAAAGCATCCATTATATTCAGATTATGCAGAAGCTGATTTCATTTTAGAAAATGGCAAATACATCGTCGGTCGCGAAATCGAAAAAATGTCTAAATCAAAATACAATGTGGTCAATCCAGACATGATTTGCGAAGAATACGGAGCAGATACTTTGCGTTTGTACGAAATGTTCTTAGGTCCACTCGAACAATCAAAACCATGGAACACCGCAGGAATTACTGGTGTTTTCGGATTCCTAAAAAAACTATGGCGTTTGTATTTTGATGATAATGGGTTAATCGTAACCAACAACGAACCATCGAAAGACAGTTTGAAATCGTTACACAAAACCATCAAAAAAGTCACAGAAGACATCGAGAATTTCTCTTTCAATACTTCGGTTTCTCAGTTTATGATTTGTGTCAACGAATTAGGAACACAAAACTGTCACGAAAGAGCGATTTTAGAACCGTTAGCCATTATTCTTTCGCCTTATGCGCCGCACATTGCCGAAGAACTATGGAGTCAGTTAGGAAACTCTGAATCCATTTCGACAGTTGCTTTTCCTATTTGTGAAGAGAAATACTTAGTAGAAAGCGATAAAGAATATCCAGTTTCGTTTAACGGAAAAATGAAATTTACAATCAATTTGCCTCTGGATTTAACACCAGCTCAAATTGAAGAAATCATCATGAAAGATGAGCGAACTATCAAACAACTCGACGGAAATATGCCTAAAAAAGTGATTATTGTTCCTGGGAAAGTGATAAACTTGGTTGGGTAAGTAACAATATAACCACATAGAAACATAGATTTTTGTATGTGAATGAGTTTGCATAGAAAAATCTATGTTTCTATGTGGTTAAAAAGAATAACCGTCAAATTGACATTCTAAAAAATTGGTACATAAATTGATAATTATTTTATAATTTTAAATTTTAAAACTAAAACAAAGAAATTATGGGAATGAGTTATATGATATTAGCGGGAGCAATTATGCTAGCAAGTTGGTTAGTAAGTTCACGACTAAAAAGTAAGTTTGAACACTATTCTAAATTGCAATTGCAAAACGGAATGTCTGGTCAGGAAATTGCTGAAAAAATGTTAGCCGACAACGGAATTCGTGATGTAAGAGTGATTTCGACACCAGGACAACTAACAGATCATTACAACCCAACGGACAAAACTGTAAATCTGAGTGAAGCGGTTTATAACCAACGAAATGCAGCAGCAGCAGCCGTTGCAGCTCACGAATGTGGTCACGCCGTGCAACACGCTGTGGGTTACCAATGGTTAACGACTAGATCAAAACTAGTTCCTGTTGTAAATATTGCGTCAAAATATATGCAATGGATATTATTAGCAGGAATCTTGATGATTAGAACTTTTCCAGCATTGCTATTAGTAGGAATTGTAATTTTTGCTGCAACAACCATATTTTCACTGGTTACTTTACCAGTAGAATACGATGCGAGTAATCGCGCATTAGCTTGGTTAAAAAATAAAAATATGGTTAACCCTGCAGAATATGCTGGGGCAGAAGATGCTCTAAAATGGGCTGCAAGAACCTATGTCGTAGCAGCTTTAGGATCTATTGCCACGTTGTTGTATTATGTTTCTATTTATATGAATAGGAGGTAAGTAACAACTAAAATTTAAATCTAATCCGCTTCGAAAGAAGCGGATTTTTTTATTTACAACTGTATTTGTCTTTCAATTTGTTGTTCAAGTGAAATAAACGTTTCTGTTCTAGAAACACCGTCTATGGTTTGAATCTTTGTGTTGAGTAAGTTCATTAAATGCTCATTGTCCCGACAAATAATTTTAATTAGAATACTCCAATTTCCAGTAGTATAATGACATTCTAAAACTTCAGGTATTTTTTTAAGTTCTCGAACAGCTTCGGAGTTTCTGGCCGCTTTATCAAGATAAACGCCCACAAATGCCATAGTGCTGTAACCTAAAACTTTTGTGTTTACTATTAGTTTTGATCCAGAAATGACATTAGCATCTTCTAGTTTTCGCAACCGTTGGTGAATGGCTGCTCCAGAGATTCCTATTTTATTTGCAATTTGAAGAATTGGTTTTCGAGCATCGACCATTAAATCACGTAGAATCTCTTTGTCGATACCGTCTATTTCTATTTGTAACTGATTTATCTTCATAAGTTAATAATTTAAAGTAAAAATAGAGATTTAGTTTTAAAATAAATCCTAAAATCAAAATTATTAAAGAATTGTTTATTTGTCATTTCGACGAAGGAGAAATCTCATACAACTATTTTTGATGAGATTTCTCCTTCGTCGAAATGACAAACTAGTGACTAAGTCCTAATTTTATCAGGATTGTATCCTACATAAGGCATTTCGGTTTCTTTGAAATGAATACCATATTCTTCTAATTCTTTTAAAATAGGTAAATACACTTCTTCTTTAATAGGCAATTGCACTCCTGGTGTTTTTATTTTCCCGTTCAGAATTGCTAAGGTCGCCATAGCTACAGGTAAACCAACTGTTTTTGCCATCGCGGTATACGTTTGGTCATCGCCAATACAAACCATTTTAGAATCGATTTGTTTTTGCTCACCATTCAGTTCATATCCAAATTTATGATACATCACAATCATGTCTTTGTCTTGCGGTTGCAAAGTCCAGCTATCGGTCAATATTTTTTCGAGAATTTGTGCTGGAGTAGCATCTTTTAGACCAACGATTTTATTTTTGTTAAACAAATCTAGTTCAAGCAATTTGTCCCACATGATATCATCTTGTTCGATTCCAAGAGCCAAACGAAGTTTAATTTCGACAGAATCGGTTGGGTGATACGGCAGAAATAAATTCACAAAATCGCGGTAACTAATGGTTTCTGAATCGTCAATTATATACGAATCGTCAGTCATTCCTAATTGTACAAACATATTCCAAGCTTTAGAATAGCCCACTCTTCTAATTGTACCACGATACAAAGTTAGAATATCATCTAAACCATAAATACTTCGGTATTTTAGAGAATCACGGTTGGCATAACCTTCAAAACGACCATAACCTTCTACTTCGAGAAATTCGGTTCTACGGAATAATTTATGATACGGAATATATTTATATGTTCCTTCTTGAATAAACTTTGCAGCGCCGCCTTGACCCGCTAAAACTACATTTCTTGGTGCCCAAGTAAATTTGTAATTCCAAAGATTGTTATCCGATTCAGGAGCGACTAATCCGCCACAAAAAGATTCGAAAAGAATCATTTTTCCGCCTTTGTCCCTGATTTCGTCAATAACTTTCATAGCACTCATGTGGTCGATTCCTGGATCAAGTCCAATTTCGTTCATAAAAACCAAATTATTTTCTTTGGCAGCAGCATCTAATTCTTGCATGGCATCGCTAATGTACGAAGCAGTAACCATATGTTTTTTGTAAACAATACAATCTTTTGCTACTTCAATATGCATGTGAGCTGGCAACATAGAAATAACAATATCTGCTTTTTGAATTTCAGTTTTTCTCTGATTTGCATCAAAAATATCTAAAGCAATGGCAGTAGCATTCTTGTGGTTGTTGGTTTTTCTTTTGGCTAAATCAATAGACAAATCGCCAATTGTTAGATGCAAGTTTTCGCTTTCAGATTTACCTAAAAGGTATTTTATAAGTGACGAAGCCGATCTTCCTGCTCCTATGATAAGTATATTTCTCATTAGTATGGATATAAAAAAGTGACGCAAATGTAGTAAAATGTTACCTAAAAGTCGCAAGTCAAAAAGTTTTAAAGTCATAACGTCTCAACATTTTGTATTTTTGAATAAAATTTTTAAAAATGAATAGAAAAATCATTCTCACAGCCTTATTTTTTGGAATTATATCGATTGTTTTAGGAGCTTTTGGTGCACATGCTCTAAAAAAAGTCTTAACCCTAGAACAATTATCCTCTTTTGAAGTCGGTGTGAGATATATGATGTATCATGCTTTTTTTCTGTTTTTTATAAGTTCAACACAAATGCTTTTGGATAAACAAAAAAAGATAGTTTATTATCTAACTGTTTTGGGAGTTGTATTGTTCTCAGGGTCAATATTTTTGCTCTCTACAACGGGGATTACAGGAATTAATTTTAAGTTTCTTGGACCCCTTTGGTCAGTTAGTGCCAAATAGGCATGGTAACTCATCTTCATATCGTTATGGGTTTAATGGGAAGGAATTAGACAACGAACTCAAGGGAGAGGGGAATAGTTATGATTTTGGTTCACGCGTGCATGACCCACGTATTGGAAGATTTTTAAGCCTAGACCCAAAGATGAGTGAATATTCAAGTATGTCACCTTATTGTTATGCTGCTAATAACCCAATTAAATTTATAGATATTAATGGTGAAGGACCTGGTGATGAAATACCATTAAACATACCTTCTTCTCCCGAAAAAATTGATACTAAAATATGGACTCCTATAAAGCCTAATGAGGGTATTGAAAGAGGGCATACTCAAAGATGGTTTAATAAAGAAACTGGAACCACATTAGCTTTTGATCAAGGTAAAGACGGAGCCCCAAGATGGGAAGGAAAAGATCACTTTCATGTTTATAATAAAGAAGGTCAAAGATTACAAGCTAGTGGTGAAGTTGCAGGAGGTGTAAAGGATGGTAAATCATTTTATAATAAAAGTGCTGCAAATTCTCATTTCACGCCTGATGAAACCACTCAAATAAAAATAAAAGTACCTTCAGCTAAAACTATTATTAGAGGAACAGTCAAGGCTGTAAAAATAGTTAATAGAGTACTGGTTCCCGTTGCAGTTGTAGCCTCTGTGTATGATGTAGCGACTTCTGACAATAAACCAAAAGCTATAGCAAGTCAAGCTGGTGGATGGACAGGCGCATGGTTAGGCGGTAAAGCTGGCGCTAGTGTTGGCGCCACTGCCGGTGCTGCTGTAGGTGTTTGGTTTTTTGGAGCTGGCGCTGCCCCTGGAGCAGCGATTGGCGGTGTAATTGGTGGATTCGTTGGTTCTATAGGAGGTTATATGGCAGGTTCAAGTGCAGGAGAAGCTGCTTATGATGCAACAAATAAATAAATTTACTATGATTGAAACTAATTTAGAATTGGAGGGTAAATGTTTACTTAATCTAACTGAAAAAAAAGATCAGTATTTATTTACTTGTAATGGTTTTAATGTATTAAAGACATTACTATCTATTTCAGATATTGATAAAATTATTATTGAAGAATTATTTTTTGATTTAGGTGAAGGTGAAACTTATAAGTCCTATTCTTTAAATGAAACCGAGGTAATAAATACTTTTAAAGGACTTACGAAGAAAATAGAAGAATTTGTTTTAATTCATAATCCCTTTTTTATTAACACATTGATTTTTAAAACACCAGTCTTTAAAATATCTATATTTGATGGACGTGAATTTGTTATTGAATTTGAAAAGGATTCAATAAGTGATTTAAAAGCTATGATTGTAAAATTAATTGAAGAAGCTTTTGATTTTTCAGAAAAAAATTCTTTAAATATTTTTTATGCTTTGAAAAATAACTTGAACAAGGAAGTGCTAATAAATACAGATGGTGAAATTCAAGGCATATATAAAGACTTTGATGAATATTTATCCATTCATCGGTATTAATGTTCTTTTTTTAAGCACTCAAGAGCCATATTTTTAATGTCTTCTGCGGTTAATTTTGTTGCTTTTTTTGGTGATGGATATTTGTTTGTTACTTTTATTAACATGCAAGAACAATATTCAAAGGCTTGTTTTTTAGACATATTTGTTTGGGCATTTTTTAGACAATTTTGAATAAACGCATGATTTTCATCTTTTGTCCATTCCATTATATCTGTAATCTGATTTATTTTAGTAGTATCCTTCTTAACTTCTTGGGAAAAAACATTAACATTAAGAAATAGAAAAGCGAAAATTGAAATGTATTTCATGATTATTTTAAGGTTTTATTTGAATATATAAGAGTCTAACCGTAAAAAAAAAGTTAGGTTTTTGTTCTTTAAATTTATCTATTCGTGTAATCTTTAGGATTTTTATAAGCGTGAATCACGGCAAGAACAACGATTTGTTTTTTAGCATCATCAACGATATAATGAATGTGATAGGGAAATTGTTCTAAAAGAACGGTTCTAACGTTTTTGTACTTTATCTGAAAAGCGAGAGGAAAGTCGGCAATGTATTTTTTGGCTTCTTCTACTCGGTCTAAAAAAGCGTTGGCAAGTTCGGGATTTATGCTTTTATAATAATCAACAATATCTTCAATATCAAAAATTACTTTGGGTTTGTTTACAAAAGTATGGCTCATATTCTTTTTCTGATATTGGCAATTGTAGTATCAAAATCTACTACATCATTAGGATTTTTGTAATAATCGTCTAAACGTTCGTCAAGAATGTCTTTTTGCCACGAAGCAAGTTCTGTTGCGTTTTGAGACTCTTCTTTTTGCAAATCGGTATATTTTCCTTTTAGGTCTTGCCATTCCTCGATAGGAATAAAAACACCTGTTGTATTCCCTCTGTTGTCGTGTATAAATTGTAAAGTCATATTATTGGGAGATTAATTGTTGTAAATTATCTTTCATTCTTTTGTTAGAAATAGCAAGGTCAATCATTTTTAGTAACGCTTGTTGCTCATCGGGGTCTAAATTATCAATTAATTTTAACTTTTCTAAAAGAGGTAAATTAAGATTGATATCAACATCAGTTGAATTAAAAAACTCTGAAATAGAAACACCAAAAACTTTAGCCAACTTCTCAAGTGTAGAAACAGAGGGCTCTACTTTTCCGTTTTCTATACGGCTGTATTGTCCTTGTGGTACGCCAGAATCTGCACAAATCTCTTTTTGCGAAAGATTTTTAACATCTCTAAAGTGTTTTATGTTTTTTGCTATTAAACTAACTGTCTGTGTCATAATAAAATCGTTATTAATGCAGTAAAATTAATAAAATAAGCTACAATATACAACTTAATGAAATTTATGTTTGTTTTATTATGCAGTTAAATATATATTTGTACTTATTTTTAATATTCATTTTAACGCATAAAATAATTTTCAGCTATGCAAAACAATCTCAACACATCAAACCCCAACAATTACATTTTCGACACCAAATATCTAAAAATACAAATATTGGGAGGTATTAGGTTTAATA
>NZ_JAYSSZ010000095.1:0-13642 GCF_043720215.1 Flavobacterium sp.
GTAAGTCAAATTTAAACAAAATGAGTCCGATACAATATCGAACTCATTATTATCAAAATTAATTATAAATTTGTCCAAACTTTTGGGTTCAGTCTAAAGCGTGGGTTTTATTGTTATTTAAAGAAAAATTATTTTATTTAAAAGCAGGAATTCCTGTAATATCCATTCCTGTAATCAATAAGTGAATATCGTGAGTTCCTTCGTAAGTGATAACACTTTCTAAATTCATCATGTGACGCATGATAGAATATTCTCCAGTGATTCCCATTCCTCCAAGGATTTGACGTGCTTCACGAGCAATATGTATTGCCATATCCACATTATTTCTTTTTGCCATCGAGATTTGAGCAGTTGTCGCTCTTCCTTCATTTCTTAAAACTCCTAAACGCCATGTTAGTAATTGCGCTTTAGTAATTTCGGTAATCATTTCGGCTAATTTCTTTTGTTGTAATTGCGTTCCTGCAATAGGTTTGTCAAACTGAATACGCTCTTTTGCATAACGCAAAGCCGTATCATAACAATCCATAGCAGCACCAATAGCTCCCCAAGCAATACCATAACGAGCTGAGTCAAGACAACCAAGTGGCGCACCCAATCCTGATTTGTTTGGTAATAAATTTGTTTTAGGAACTTTTACATTGTCAAAAATTAATTCTCCAGTTGCAGATGCTCTTAATGACCATTTATTGTGAGTTTCTGGAGTTGAAAAACCCTCCATGCCTCTTTCTACAAGCAGTCCGTGAATTCTTCCGGTTTCGTCTTTTGCCCAAACTACTGCGACATCAGCAAACGGAGCATTCGATATCCACATTTTTGCACCATTCAATAAATAATGGTCACCCATGTCTTTAAAGTTAGTAATCATACTTCCTGGATCAGAACCGTAATTTGGTTCGGTCAAACCAAAACAACCAATGAATTCTCCAGTAGCTAATTTTGGTAAAAAACGCATTCTTTGCTCTTCGTTTCCGTATTTCCAAATTGGATACATCACTAATGAAGATTGTACTGATGAGGTAGAACGAACGCCAGAATCTCCACGCTCAATTTCTTGCATGATTAATCCGTAAGAAATTTGGTCTAATCCAGCACCGCCATATTCTACAGGAATATAAGGACCGAAACCACCGATTTCGCCCAAACCTTTTACAATTTGTTTAGGAAATTCAGCACGTTGTGCGTAATCTTCAATAATTGGAGATACTTCTTTCTTAACCCATGCACGTGCAGCATCACGGACTAATTTATGTTCGTCAGACAATAAGTCGTCTAATAAGTAATAATCAGGAGATTGGAATAAATCTGGTTTCATTTTAAATGTTTTTTAAATCGATGCAAATTTACATAAAGATATGTAACAAATCAACGAACAAATGTTATAATTTTTTTAATTGAAAATAAAGAATAGTCTAATCTTTAGGGGATTATTTTAAAAAATCTTTTACCAATAGATAAGCTTCTTCTTTAGCTACCTCTAAATCATAATTTTTGATAATTTTATCAAATTGTGGAGCAGTAGCTAATTCGACTGATGCTTTAGCAATACGCATGTGTATCTTATCTTCACTTTCTGTAGAGCGTTGTTTTAAACGTCTTTTAAGTTCATCAATACTTGGTGGTTTTACAAAAACGGCCAATGTTTCTTGAGGGAATTTTGATTTAATTCGCAATCCACCAGAAACATCAATATCAAAAATTACATTTTTCCCTTTAGCCCAAATGCGTTCTACTTCACTTCGAAGCGTTCCGTAATAATTATCGGTATACACTTCTTCCCATTCTACAAATTCTTCCGCTTTAATGTGTTGTTTGAATTTTTCCCAAGAGATAAAATAGTAATCTTTACCGTTTACTTCTTCGCCTCTTGGTTCGCGGGTTGCACAGGAAATAGAGAATTCTAAATTCAAATCTTCTTGTGCTAATAAATGTCTAACTATTGTTGTTTTTCCTGAGCCTGAAGGCGCTGAGAACACGAGTAACTTTCCTTTCATAATCTTATTTTTAGCCACGAATTCACGAATTTTTTTATTCAATTCGTGATTCATTGGCAAAATTTTTACAACACATTCAAAACCTGTTCTTTAATTTTTTCCAACTCATCTTTCATCATCACAACTAGTTTTTGCATACCTGCATGGTTGGATTTAGATCCTAATGTGTTTATTTCTCGTCCCATTTCTTGGGTAATGAATCCTAATTTTCTACCATTCGCTTCACTCCCAGTAATAGTTTCTAAAAAATAATCCAAGTGGTTGTTTAGGCGAACTCGTTCTTCAGTCACATCTAGTTTTTCGAGATAATATATGAGTTCTTGCTCAAATCTATTTTCATCGACATTTACTTTTAGTTCTGTAATGGCGGTTTGCAATTTGTCTTTAATGTTCTGAATTCTCTCAGGGTCTAATGCAATAGCTTCACTTAAATACTGACGAATATTTGCTATTCGTAACGAAAATTCTTTCTCTAACGATAATCCTTCTGCTTGACGAAAATTCTGAATATTATTTAACGCTTCAATGATTACTTTCTGAATTTCTGCCCATTCGTTTTCGTCTATTTCGTCACGTTCTGTTTTTAATGCATCTGGCATTCTAACCGCCATTTTCATAAGTTCGGTTTCATCAGCATCAGCTAAAATAGCGCGCATTTGGCTTATGTATGCTTTAACGATTGGCGCATTTACTTTGGTCGATGTTTCCTCGCCAGTCACTTCGATAAACAATGAAAAATCGATTTTTCCTCGTTCTAATTGTTGTGCGATTTGGTTGCGTAAACCCAATTCCATCTCACGGTAAACGGATGGCATTCTTGTGTTTAAATCTAAACCTTTACTATTTAAAGATTTTACTTCAACTGTTATTTTTTTGGTTGGTAATTGCAAAGAAGCTTTCCCGAAACCAGTCATGGATTGTATCATATATTTTTATAAAGGTGTAAATATAAGAAAAAGGCTTTTGAAATGCGAATTTGAAATTTTTACCACAGATTATAGATTTTTATATAGAATCAAACAATGCCATTTAGTATTTGAATTTGAATAAAAAACACGCAGTTTGTCATTCTGACGAAGGAAGAATCTCATAACGATTGTGTCTGATGAGATTCTTCCTTCGTCAGAATGACAATATTATACATAAATATTGGGCTATTTTTTCTGCGTAACTAAATAAACGCCCGAAAATATCAATACTGCAGACCCGATTTTTATCACATTCAATTCGTCTTTTCCTAATCCAATAGCAAAAATAGTTGCAAATAAAGGTTGTAAATAAATGAAAACAGCTACTGTTGTAGGTTTGAGTTCTTTCATAGAAAGTAAATTCAATAAATAGGTTAAAAATGTCGAAAACAAAACGACAAAACCTATTTTCCAAAAAATAGCGATAGGAACAACTGTCCAATTTACAGCTTGAAATTCAGTATATCCGAACGGTAGAACCATTAGAAATCCAAATAAATAAATCCATTTCACAAACGAAAAGGCGTTGTATTTGTCCATTAGTTTCTTAACTATAATAAGATAAAATCCGTAGGAAACAGCGTTGATAAAAACCAATAGATTCCCCAAACCTGCTTTTGGCGCATTAGTCATCGATTTTCCATACAAAATAAGAAATAAAGTTCCTGCTAATCCTAAGATAATGCCTAGAATTTTTCTGGTTTTCATTCTTTCTTTTATCAAAATGGCTGATAAAATAAGGACAATCATAGGCGTTGTAACCATAATTACGGCTCCCATAATAGGCGAGGTGTAACTTAAACCTTTAAAAAAAGTAAGCATATTGAGTGCTACACCAAAAAAAGCAGCGGCAATGATTCTAGGAAAATCAGCTTTCTCGATTTTTTCTGTTTTAATAAACAAAGAAATAAACCAAAAAAGTAAGGTTGTGCCACCAACACGGAGTAAAATAAATCCAAAAGCATCTATATATTTTGGCATCACATCTTTAGCAATGGTAAAAGTCACACCGTATATTATAGAAACGATTGTGGCGCCAATAAGGGCGAGATTTCTTTTAGACACTTGTCATAGCTTTTGTTAACTTCAGAATGTTGGGTTGTGTGTTTCCAATGTAAATTTCATTATTAAGAATGACAACTGGGCGACTCAAAAAAGTGTAATGCTCTAAAAGATATTTTTTATAATCAGCTTCGGTTAGATTTTTATTTTTCAAATCCATCGATTTATATAGTTGCGCTTTCTTACTAAAAAGTGCTTCGTAACTTCCTGAAAGTTGGTGCATTTCTTCAAGATCTGCTTCCGAAATGGGATTCTGACGAATATCAATGTAGGTTAATTTATTCGCATTAGGCAAAGCTTTTATAATTTTTCTACAAGTGTCGCAAGAAGCGAGGTAATATATTTTGTCCATTATTAATATTTTATCAATTTCATTTGCAAAAATACGATTTTCGTTAAAATAGATTGGATTTAAATGCAATGGAAGTGCAGATATTAATTTTTCTAAGTATTTTTGAATAAATTCTATAAGTAATGAGTGTTTTTACAAAAGAAATTTCCATTCGTTGGTCAGATTTAGACCCGAATTTTCATATGCGTCATAGCGTATTTTATGATTTTGGCGCCCAGCACCGTATTGAGATTCTGGAGCAACAGGGTGTAACGATGAAAATAATGCAACAACAACATTTTGGACCAATAATCTTTCGAGAAGAATGTGTATTCCGAAAAGAAATTCGTTTGGGTGATACAATTTTAATCAGTACCAAAGTTGGAAAGCTAAAAGAGGATGCTTCCCGTTGGACCATCATTCACGAGTTTAGGAATGGTGAAGGAGCAATTTGTGCAACCTTAACTATTGACGGAGCTTGGATGGACACTCATTTGAGAAAACTGGCGCAACCAACACCGCCAATTGTTCAACAAGTCATGAATGCATTTCCAAAAACCGAAGATTTTATAATTTTATAAATAAAACCAATGCAAGCAACTTTTGAAATTAACAAAACCAGTAGAAACCTATTATTGCAATTTCTCGAAAATCATTCATTAGAAAATTTAAATAAAATCCCTGAAGGTTTTAGCAACAACTTAATCTGGAACATTGGTCATATTGTTGTTGTACAGCAAATGTTAGTGTATAAATTATCAGGTTTACCTATGATGATTTCGGACGAAATGGTCGAAAAATATAAAAAAGGAACTAAGCCAGAACATAACATCTCTCAGGAGGAAGTAAATGAAATTAAAAAATTGCTTTTTTCTACTTTAGAACAAGCGAAAGAAGATTTTGCAAACGATATTTTCGATAATTATATGGAATTTACTACTGGTGTTGGATTTACGGTAAAAAGTGCAAAATCTGCTATGGAATTCAATAATTACCACGAAGGATTGCATACAGGAATTATGATGCAGATTAAGAAATTTATTTAAGAAATTTAAAAATCTAATTTATTGATTTATAACACAAAAGTTGTTATTTGTTCTTTTTTACGTGTGAAAAATATTATTCCTTATTTTTCTTTTGTGGTGATTTTTTTCAAACGGTTTATAAAAATCGTTAAACTTCATAATTTTCCTAAGAATTAAAAGTAAATTTGTACTTTAAAAATAATCAAAATGAAATTCAATACAAAAGTTATACACGGTGGTCAGCACCACGACCCAAGCACAGGAGCAGTAATGCCGCCAGTTTATCAAACATCAACCTTTGTGCAAACGAGCCCTGGGCAACCATTAAATCCTGATTATGAGTATTCTCGTGCTGCAAATCCAACACGATCTGCATTAGAAAATGCTTTAGCAAGTATCGAAAACGGAACACGTGGATTGGCTTTTTCTTCTGGATTAGCCGCAACCGATTGTGTTTTGCGTTCGTTTAAAGCGGGTGACGAAATCATTGCTATGGACGATTTATATGGTGGAACGTACAGAATGTTTACACGTATTTATGCAAATTCAGGAATCAAATTTCATTTTGTAGATATGAATGATTTGGCAAAATTCGAATCATTAATCAACGAAAACACGAAGTTAGTTTGGGTAGAAACACCAACCAATCCATTAATGAAAATTGCTGATATTACTGAAATAGCAAAAATCACAAAAAAGCATAAAATACTTTTTGCAGTCGATAACACTTTTGCGACACCTTATTTGCAAAAACCGTTAGATTTAGGAGCAGATATCGTGATGCATTCGGCAACAAAATATTTAGGAGGACATTCTGATGTTATTGCAGGAGCATTAATCGTAAAAGATGAAGAATTGGGAAGTCAATTGCATTTTCAGCAGTTCGCAACAGGAGCAACATTGGGACCAATGGATAGTTTTTTAGTACTTAGAGGAATAAAAACATTATCTCTTCGCGTGCAACGTCATTGCGAAAATGGAGCAAAAATTGCTGAATTTTTGTTGAACCATCCAAAAGTTGAAAAAGTTTATTATCCAGGATTGCCTTCACATCCGTATCACGATGTTGCAAAAAAGCAAATGATAGGTGGTTTTGGTGGTATGGTTACTTTTACATTCAAATCAGGTAAAAAAGAAGATGCTATTTCGTTTTTAGAAAAAGTAAAAGTCTTTACATTGGCAGAATCTCTTGGTGGTGTCGAATCATTGGCAAATCATCCAGCGCTTATGACACACGCTTCAATACCAGAAGATAAAAGAAAAGAAATAGGAATTACGGACGATTTAGTAAGACTAAGCGTTGGAGTAGAAGATGCTGACGATTTAATTGAAGATTTAAAACAAGCATTGTTGTAAAACATTTTTAGATTGTAACATTGTTTTGAGACTTTTCAATTTGATTGCTTGTCAGGTTGAGCGAAGTCGAAACCCAATCCTTCGACTTCGCTCAGGAAGACATTAAAAATAAACACTATAGATTATAAAATGCCGAGATTGAAAGATTTCGGTATTTTTTTGCATAAAAAAACCCTTTCGGTTAGAAAGGGTAGATTTGGAATTTATTTTTGAGTTAGTTTCTTTGAACTACAGTTTCTGTTGACCATTTTTTTACTTCAGCAACACGGCTATCAGAATAATCAACTTCATTTAGAGAGTTTTTATCCCAAAAAAACCATTTTCCAGTTTTCTCTCCATTTGTATATTCTCCTAGAGATAATTTGTTTCCAGCTTCATTATAAGAAATCCATTTTCCTTCTACTTTTCCATCTTTATAAAAACCAACTTGCTTAACTTGACCATTGTCATGAAAATAAGTTGCTTTTACTAAGTTGCCTTCAATTTCATATTTTGGTTCAATTCCTTGAGCAAAAACAACACCTGAGAATAGGATTACTGTCAATAATATATACTTTTTCATAGCTTTGGGGTTTTAATGTTAAACAATTATATATCAAATGTATAAATATATTTACAATAAAAAAACTTTTGCTTAACAATTTAGTAACATTGAATGAAAATTTAACATTGGGATTGTTTTCTTTCTTAATAAAAAACGTCAAAAGGCTTATGGAAGCTGACTTTTTTTAAATTTAATGAGAAAATAAAAAAACCATCAAAAAGCTAATTTTGATGGTTTTAGTATAATAAGAGAGAATCTTAACCTATATAAAATCTCTCTTCTGGAAATATTTGTTTTTTATTGAATCAAACTCACACCATTTACAACAGTCCAAGCTCCAGTAATAATGGTAGCTCCAATAGATGTTGTGCTAGTTGTGTAGTTTGCTGGAGCAAATGATGGACTAACTGTACCTGCTCCTGCGAATTGAGAAGTACCGTCGTTAATTTTTACATTAAGTAATTTAATTTTCCCACCAGTAACTTGGTCAGTGTTTGTAGTAGCATCTTGAATACGTACTGCAGTAGCTCCAGAAGTTGTGTATCCTGAAATTAAGATGTTACTATATTCTCCGTTTCCTTGTTTTTTGAATTGAATTGCATCATATTCAGCTGCTGATGTACCACCTTCAGTAACTGTTCCAGCAGCTCTTTTTAGAGTAATGTTTGAAACTACTGGCCAAAATGCATTATTAACTGATTTTGCTTCGATTTCCATTCCGAAATTTCCTGTTCCTACTTGGTAAGCGTACCAGTTTGTACTGTTTTGTCCTTTCCAGCCATCTTGCCAGTCGAAAGAATCATCAGAATTTCCGTAAGAAATAGAACTTTTTAGACTTACTGTTCCTCCGTAAAATTCGTAACCATCATCTGCTCCTTTATAAGAAACTAGGTTTTCTAAAATAGTACCAGAACCTACAGAATAGAATGAGAAACCATTCATTTCGCTTGTTCCGTCAGTAATTTTTTTACCAGCATATTCTACACGAACATATCTTAAAGTTCCCCCATTGTGTGTGTCATTTGTTCCGCCATAAGGCAATGCCAATCCGTCTTCAGAAGTTGCAGTTGTAACTCCAGCTGCTCCTACAATTGGTGCATTTCCGTACATGATTATTCCTCCCCAAGAACCTGGTGTGCTTGAAACCTCTGTACAAACAATAGGTTCTGCAGCAGTACCGTTCATGATTAATTTACCACCGTTTAGCACTACTAAAGCATCTACACCACTTGTAACATCAGCAGTTATTGTAGATCCAGCATCGAAAGTTAGTGTTACACCACTTTGTATTTTTACAATACCCTTTAGTGTATAACTTCCTTTTATAAATGTTTTGCTTGTAGTTTGGTCTCCTGTTATTTCACCACTTCCTGCTGGAGTTATTGGAGCTACAGTTTCGTCATCACTTGATGTGCACCCTGTAAATATTAGGCTTAAAAAAGCTAAACTAAATACTAATTTTTTCATTGTTGTGTTGTTTTTATTTATGTTGTACAAATTTACACACAACCTCTTTAATTTATGTTATGAGAGTATTATAGTATGGTTATTATAAAAAAAAGCAATTGTAAATAGAATGTTAATAAAACATCAAAAGCGCTCATTTTGAGCGCTTTTGATGTTTTAAATTTTTTTATTTTTAAAAAGTGTATCCAATATTTAAAGAAAACCCAGTCCCTTTTTTGTATTGTTTTACGACTAAATCCGATTCAGTGATATTTACTTTGCTTTCGTTTCCTAGTTCTCTTTTAAAGTAAGGATTTAAAATATTATCTACCGAGAATTTTGCTTCAATGTTTTTAGATAATTTACTTGACCATACAAAATCTAATTTGCTAAATGGTTTTTCGTAAACATGATCTAATCCTGTTGTGCCTACGGAATATATTTTATCTCCTGATATTCCGTATACCACAGAAATTGTATTTTTCATATCTTCATTAAATTGGAAATCGTATTTTAAATCAGAATTAACTAACCAATTTGAAGCTCCTTGTAAAGGTCTTTCTAGACTGTTTTCTATTTCATTTTTAACCAAATCAACTTTTACATTTGTTTTCATTAAAGAAGTATTGAAGCCCCATGAAAAGTTGTTTAAAACAGAACTTATTCTGTTTAATTGTAGTAAAACTTCTAATTCTACTCCAAAAAGTGTAGCTTCTTTAGAATTTTGATACGTTATTAATGCGCCACCACTTGCAGGTAGTTGAATACGCTCGATAGGATTTGTTATGTGTTTTCCAAATGCTCCTAAAACAATCATTTCTTTCGAATTAGGGAATAATTCATATTTTAAATCAAAATTTAAATTGTCACTGTTTTCTAAGTATGGATTTCCAATTTCTATTGTCCCGTCAGGATTTATATAAGTAATGTTTGAAACTTCAATACTTATGGGTTTTGTTATTGTTTTTGAGCCAGCAAAACGAATATTATTTTTTTCGTTAAGCGCGTATTTAATATTTAGAGATGGTAGAATATATAATTTTTCATTGGTTAGTTTTTTGTATTTGTCTGTAAACGAATCTCCAATTCCTCTATACTTTGTTTCTCTAATTGAATTTTCAACTCTTGCACCACCATTTACTTCCCATTTTTCAGCAAAATTCAAAAAAACATTGGCATAACCAGCATTTACATTTTGATATAGTTTTGATTTGTAGTCTGCCGTAGATTCTTCTGTAAATCTCAATAAACCAGAGTTTACTTCTGACGTAACGATATCATTAAGATCATTAATATTCGCTACAAATGAAGTCGGAATTAATGGTTTTCCGGATACGAATCTATAAGATGAAATTTCTTCACTACTAAATCCGTTATAACCAATAGAAACTTTGTTTGATTTTCCATTTGCTTTTTCTTTAAATTTCAGATTGTATTCAAACATGCCTGAAAAATACCTGTCGCCTGATACATCAAGAAATTGGCGATTTAAAGTGTTTCCGCCATACTGCATATTAATATCGGTATCATTTATTTTTTCACCAATAATAAATTTACGATCAGGCTGCTCGTAGGATGTTTTTACATAAGAAAAACCTCCTTTTGCACTATGTTTTCCGTCTTCGGTAATGTTATAATTGGCTAAAACCTGATTGTTCCAATACTTAGATTCTTCAAATTGGTTTGTTCTAATTAAAATATTGGGATTTGTTGTTAAATTATTCGTATAACCTAATTGATCTTCAATCACACTAGAAGTAGAACGTAATAAAAATGAGTTTAATGCCATGCCAAATCTTTTCGATTTGTATCTCAATCCAACTAATCCTGAAAAACTAGTTGAATAATCATATTTTTTAGTATTGAAATTATTATTATAATCACCCTGTCCTTGATTAAATGTTCTGTCTACTCCCTCTCTAATTTGGTATTTGTTATCACCGTTGAATGAAAAGATATAATTTAAACTTCTTTCCTTATTCAAGTTAAATTTTTCTGCATGCAAAAAGCTCAAACTGCTGTTTATAGGACTTGTTGTTTTATCTGTATTCCAAGAGTTTTGTTTTGCAGATTCTTCGTATTGCGATGGTGATAGTTTTACACCAGATGGAACTCCACCAAAAGCGGAAGATAATTTTCTGTCTTTTCCTACAAATCCTAAAAATCCTTGAGTCGTATTTGCATCTTCAGAAATAAGAAAATCTTCATTGTTATTTCCTGTTGTGTAGCCAAAACCAGTAGTTAATTTTGTAATACTGCTTCTTGGTTGTGCCGTTTCAATATTGATGGTTGCTCCGGCAAAATCACCTGAAATATTAGGATTAAAAGTTTTGTAAACATTCAGAACACCAACAATATCTGTAGGGAACAAATCTAACGGAATTATTTTTTTGAAAGGGCTGTTAGATGGAGCTTGCAAATCATTAATTAACAAATTGTTATATCTTTCTTCTAATCCACGAACAAAAAGGCCACGAGATTCTACTTTGCTAATTCCTGTAATTTTTGTCAAACCAGCTTCAACAGTGCTAATTCCTTTTCGTGACATTTCTTGCGCACCAATGCTTTGTTTTATTTCGACAGCTTTCTTTTGGTCTAATAACAAGGCTGTTTCTTTTTCACGACTTATATTAGCTTTTACAACCACATCTTCCATGGTTACGCTTCCAGAACCGATAGTTTCATTAATTATCTTTTTTTCGTCAGTATTTATGGTAAACGCTACTTCTTTAGATTCGTAACCCAAAAAACTAAAAACAATGGTATAATTTCCTTCAGGAAGATCAATAGCATATTTTCCGTTCATATCAGTTGTTGCACCATAAGATGTACCTTTTATTGTTACATTTGCAAATGGTAGTGCTTCGCCTTTCAAATCTTTATCAGAAACAACTCCAGAAACGGTAGCTTTTTGTCCAAAAGAAAGTAAACTGAGGAATAAGAATAAAATGGATAATTTGAATTTCATTTTAGTTGTGTTTAATTTTGTGCAAAGAAAACATCATAATGTAAAGTCTGTGTTATAAAGAAGTTACCATTTGGTTTTTATAATGTTACCATAATGTTACTAGATTAAATTTTGGGTATAGATAATATTTACTTTAAAATATAATTACATTTACATCACAAAAAAACATTTTGGCTTTATGAAAAAGAAAGACATTAAGATACTGTTAGTAGATGATGAGGCTGACATTTTAGAAATTGTCGGGTATAATTTATCACAAGAAGGATATCAAATTTTTACTGCAGAAAACGGTAAAGAGGCTGTTGAAAAAGCAAAAAAACACAATCCACACTTAATCATTATGGATGTCATGATGCCAGAAATGGACGGAATGGAAGCTTGTGAAATCATCAGAAAAACGCCAGAATTGAGCCATACTTTAATTACTTTTCTTACCGCTAGAAGCGAGGATTATTCGCAAGTTGCAGGGTTTGATGTTGGCGCCGATGATTATATAACCAAACCTATTAAACCCAAATTATTGGTTAGTAAAGTAAAAGCATTGCTGCGAAGATTAAAAGAGGAAGAAAGTCAGGATAGTGAAACACTAAATGTAGGCGGAATCGAGATAAATAGAGAAGAATATAAAATTATTAAAGATGGTATAGAGATAATTTTGCCTCGAAAAGAGTTTGAATTATTTTATTTACTAGCCTCAAAACCAGGAAAAGTATTTAAAAGAGAAGAAATTTTAGATAAAGTTTGGGGAACCGAAGTTGTAGTTGGAGGAAGAACAATAGATGTTCATATTAGAAAATTGAGAGAAAAAATAGGCGATGAATATTTTAAAACTACAAAAGGAATTGGTTATAAATTTGAAATATAAATGAATCTTAATTTTAAAAAGACATATAAATTTGCAGTAATATCAGCACTATACATAACACTTTTTGCAACAGTAGTTGTTTGCTTATTGTGTTATTTTTTTATTAAATCTGAAATAGATAATCTAATTTGGATTGCTTCCATTTTTGCTATTTCCATTTTTACTTCCTCCTTGTTTTTAATGCAATATCGAACGGAAAAATTTATTTACCAAAGAGTTAAAAAATTGTACGACGAAATTTCCTTTTTAGATTCAAATGCAATAATAAATCAACCGGTAAATTCCGATTTATCTCAAATAACTACTCAGGTTAAAAAATTTGCTACAGCTAAAAAACGTGAAATAGAAACATTAAATGACAGAGAAGAATTTCGCAGAGAATTTCTTGGAAATGTTTCTCATGAGTTAAAAACGCCATTATTTACTGTGCAAGGTTATATTTCTACTTTGTTAGATGGCGCTATGAAAGATAAAAATATTCGTAAAAAATATCTGGAAAGAGCCGAAAAAGGTGTAGAGCGATTAATTTATATTGTAGAAGATTTAGATACAATTGCAAAACTAGAAATGGGCGAAAAAAAGCTAGATATAGTCTCTTTTGATATTATAAGTTTAATTCAAAACACGATGGATTTGTTAGAAATGAAGGCCAATAAAAAAGACATTACACTTACTTTCGATTCTAAATATTACAAACCAATTAAAGTCATAGGGAATTACGACAAAATTCAGCAAGTGCTAACCAATCTTATAGAAAACTCTATAAAATACGGAAAAGAAAGAGGTTCAACCGAAATTGGCGTCGAAGATTTTGGAAACAATAAAGTGGTTGTTAAAATCTCCGATGATGGAGAAGGAATAGAAAAACAAAATATTCCTCGTTTGTTCGAGCGTTTTTATCGGGTGGATAAGAGCGGCGCAAGATCTGAAGGAGGCTCAGGACTTGGTTTAGCTATTGTAAAACATATTATCGAAGCTCACAACGAAAAAGTTTATGTAAAGAGCGAGTTTGGTAAAGGTTCCGAATTTTCTTTTAGTCTTGAAAAATCTGAAACAACTTCGTCCAATTAATAGTTGTTTTAAAAT
>NZ_JAYSSZ010000096.1:0-4676 GCF_043720215.1 Flavobacterium sp.
ACGTTTGCATATTCTGCACCAAACAAATCTTTGGCTCTGTCTATAGCAATTTGTTCGATAACATCGACTACTTCGCAACCTCCGTAATATCTTTTTCCAGGATATCCTTCAGCATATTTATTTGTTAATACAGATCCTGCAGCTTCCATCACTTGGTCGCTTACAAAGTTTTCGGAGGCAATTAGCTCTAAACCGTGAATTTGTCTGTCTTGTTCTTCAATAATTAGGTCAAATATTTGTTGGTCGCGTAACATATTTTTTATTTAGTTAAATTCCCTACAAAAATACAAAAAAACGTTTGGTAAAATAATAGTTTATGATATATTTGATATACCAATTATAAACAAATAAACAACACAATTATATGCCCATTACAGCAAACGATTCGAATAGAAAATCATGGCTAAACATAGCTAATGACAGCGATTTTCCTATACAAAACATTCCTTTTGGTGTTTTTTTGACTAAAGAAAATATCGTAACGGTGGGAACTCGAATTGGGGATTACGCAATAGATTTAGGTGCATTGCAACAATTAAATTATTTTAACGGCATTGAATTAACTGATGATGTTTTCATGCAGGACACTTTAAATGATTTTATTTCTGACGGAAAAAAAACATGGAGATTGGTTCGTAATCGCATTGCCGATATTTTTGATATTAACAATTCCAAACTAAAGGACAACAAAAAACATCTTGATATAGTAATCTTTAATATAGCTGATGTAGAAATGCAACTTCCTGTATTTATAGGTGATTATACCGATTTCTTCTCAAGTAGAGAACATGCAACAAATACTGGCACTATGTTTCGTGATCCAGAAAATGCTTTGCTTCCTAACTGGTTGCACATTCCAGTAGGTTATCACGGACGTAGTTCTACGATTGTTCGTTCGGGAATTCCGGTGCACAGACCAAACGGACAAACTTTACCTAACGGAGAAACACAACCTGTTTTCGGTCCTTCTAAATTAGTAGATTTCGAATTAGAAACAGCTTTTATAACCACAGATGCTAATATTATGGGAGAAAATATTCCTGTAAATGAAGCTGAAGATCACATTTTCGGGATGGTTCTACTAAATGATTGGAGTGCTCGAGATATTCAGAAATGGGAGTATGTACCGCTTGGTCCATTTTTAGCAAAAAACTTTGCTTCATCTATTTCGCCTTGGATTGTAACTATGGATGCATTAGAACCATTTCGTTGCGAATCTCCAAAACAAGAACCTACTCCTCTACCTTATTTACAACAAAAAGGAAACCATGCTTTTGATATAAATCTTGAAGTTGCAATTGCTCCTGAAAATTCGGAAGCTACCACAATTTCTAGAACAAATCTAAAATATATGTACTGGACTATGAGCCAACAATTAGCTCATCATACAAGTAATGGTTGCCGAGTAAATTCTGGTGACATGATGGGGTCTGGCACTATTTCAGGTCCAACAAAAGACAGTTATGGCTCTATGCTAGAGCTTACTTGGGGTGGAAAAAATCCTATAAAAATGAATGATGGTTCCGAAAGAAAATTTATAAATGATGGAGATACCGTGATTATGAAAGGTTTTTGTAAAAATGAACACGTAAGAATTGGTTTTGGAGAAGTTTCCAGCAAATTATTACCTGCAAACAAAATGAAAAAATAAGCATCTAGTTTTTAATTAACATATTTATAAAGGCAATTTGAATAGATTGCCTTTATTTTTTTCACAATATTTTGGGAACTTCTAAATTACCTTTATAGTTGTCAAAAATTATTATTATAATTTTCTTTGTATTTATAACTTAACTAATCGATTTTAGTACTTTTACAAAATAAATCTGGAATCTAAAATCAACATTCTAAAATCATAAATCAGATGTCCGTAGCCAAAAAAGATTACAAACGAATTACCACCAAATCATTAATAGAAATGAAAGTTAATGGTGAAAAAATTTCGATGCTAACAGCCTATGATTACACGATGGCCAAAATTGTAGATACTGCGGGCGTTGATGTTATTTTAGTAGGTGATTCAGCCAGTAATGTAATGGCTGGACACGAAACTACTTTGCCAATTACTTTAGATCAAATGATTTATCACGCATCAAGTGTAGTACGTGCCATTGAAAGGGCTTTGGTTGTGGTCGATTTACCTTTTGGAAGTTACCAATCGGATTCAAAAGAAGCTTTACGATCTTCTATCAGGATTATGAAAGAAAGTGGTGGTCATGCTGTAAAATTAGAAGGTGGAAGAGAAATAAAAGAGTCTATCAAAAAAATATTAAACGCAGGAATTCCTGTTATGGGACATTTGGGACTTACACCGCAATCTATATATAAATTTGGGACTTACACTGTTCGTGCCAAAGAAGAAGAAGAAGCTGAAAAATTACTTGATGACGCTAAATTATTAGAAAAATTAGGGTGTTTTGCCTTAGTTTTAGAAAAAATACCAGCACATTTAGCGACTAAAGTAGCTCAAAGTATTTCTATTCCTGTTATAGGAATTGGAGCTGGTGGCGGAGTCGACGGACAAGTATTAGTTATTCACGATATGTTAGGTATGAATAATGAATTTAGTCCAAGATTCTTAAGAAGGTATCTAGATTTATATGACCAAATGACAAAAGCCATTGGGAATTATGTTGCTGACGTGAAGAGTAAAGATTTCCCGAATGCTAGTGAACAATATTAATTTCGATTATTAGATTAATGGATTGTTAGATTATTAGAAATATGCACCGATTTAAAGATTTAGAAATTTGGAAATTAAGTAGAGTATTTTGTTCTGAAATTTACATTGTAACTGATAATTTTCCAGATAGTGAAAAATTTGGGTTAACCAACCAACTTCGCAGAGCATCAGTATCTGTTCCTTCTAACATTGCGGAAGGATGCTCGAGAAGCAGTAATAAAGATTTTTCAAGATTTCTTGAAATTGCAATAGGTTCAATTTATGAAATTGAAACTCAATTATTAATAGCATTCGATTTAGGCTATATAAACCAATCTAAATTAGATGGTTTATGTTTCAATATCGACAGAATTGTCAAAATGACCTCAAAATTTCGTTCAACATTAAAAATCTAATAATCTAAAAGTCTAACAATCTAACTAATCGATTTTGAAAATTCTTTCGACAAAAAACAACCTTCAAATCCTTCATGAAGACAATCACATTATTGTGGTAAATAAGCGTGTCGGCGATATTGTGCAAGGTGACAAAACTGGCGACAAACCACTCTCGGAAGTCGTCAAAGAATACATAAAAGATAAATACAATAAATCTGGTGAAGTTTTTCTAGGTGTTGTACACCGGCTAGACAGACCAACAACAGGAATTGTAGTTTTTGCAAGAACAAGCAAAGCATTGACAAGACTAAATGAAATGTTTAGTAACAGAGAAACTCAAAAAACATATTGGGCAGTTGTAAAAAAGAAACCGGAAAAAAGTGAAGACAAATTGGTTCATTTTTTAAAAAGAAACGAAAAAAACAACACTTCAAAAGCACATATCAAAGAAGTTCCTGAAAGCAAATTGGCTTCCTTAGATTATAAAATTATAAAGGAATTAAACAACTATTTCGCTTTAGAAATTAATCTTCATACAGGTCGTCATCATCAAATTAGAGCACAACTATCTGCCATTGGTTCACCAATAAAAGGAGATTTGAAATATGGTTTTGACAGAAGTAATCCCGACGGCGGCATACATCTTCATGCTAGAAAATTAGTATTCACACATCCCGTCACTAAAGAAAGTATACAAATTATTGCCCCAGTGCCAGATGATGTGATTTGGCGAGCCATTTAATTTATTATATTAGCTAAAAATAATTTCGATGAATAATTTAATCCCTATTTCACAAAGAAAAGATGCCTTAAAAAAGCTCTTAAAAAGTATTATCATTCACGAAGAAGAAATTCTTGAAGCTTTATATAAAGATTTTAAAAAACCAAAATTTGAAGGTGTAGTTACCGAGACATCTTATATCATTTCGGAACTAAGAAACACCATCAATAAAATAGACTCTTGGAGTAAACCTAAATGGGTTTTCCCATCGCTTCTAAATTTTCCTTCATCAGATTATATATATAGTGAACCTTACGGAAATGTGCTGCTTATTTCTCCTTGGAATTATCCATTTCAATTGGCAATAAGTCCGCTTATTGCAGCAGTTGCAGCAGGTAATAAAGTAACACTTAAACCATCTGAACTCACACCTTACACATCAGCCATAATTTCAAAAATCATTAGAGAATCGTTTGAAGTAAAACATGTGGTAGCCGTAACAGGCGACCATACCATTGCTCAAGATTTACTAAAAAAACGTTGGGATTATATTTTCTTTACTGGAAGTGTTGCCGTTGGAAAAATTGTTGCAAAAGCCGCCGCCGAAAACCTAACGCCTGTAACACTCGAATTAGGCGGGAAAAATCCATGTATTGTAGATGAAACTGCTAATCTTCCACTTGCTGCAAAACGTATCATTTGGGGTAAAATTCTAAATGCTGGACAAACTTGCATTGCACCCGATTATATTTTGGTTCATCATAAAATGAAATCCAAACTTGTACAATACTTAATTGAAGAAATAAAAAAGGCGCTCGGCGAAAACCCACAAGAATCTGAAGATTTTGCTAGAATTATCAACCTCAAAAATTGGGAAAGACAATTAAGTTTAATC
>NZ_JAYSSZ010000097.1:0-13425 GCF_043720215.1 Flavobacterium sp.
CTAATTTTACGCATTCAAGCTTAAATGCATAATCATATTTGACTTTTCTTTCCATAAAAATACCCCCAAATAGTGTCTAACTTTTTGGGGGCAGTCTATTTTCTCGCTTTTTTTATGCTTTTTTTTAAACTATGAATATTACAACTTTTAACGATATTTATGTAACACATTTACTATCAACAACTACCATCTTTGTAAAGTAATAATAATGTTACAAACTAATACTAATACTAATAAAATGAAAAACTTAAAAACTATAATGGCGATTGTGCTTTTAACTAGCTTTTCGCAATTAACATTTTCACAAAGCAGCGATTCTTCCAAACTAAAATTTGGTTTAAAAGGTGGAGTAAATTTCTCTAATCTTTATACGGATAATGTTGAAGACAATAATGTTTTAACAGGATTTAATGCTGGATTATTTGCTAAATTACCAATCACATCATCGTTTGCCATTCAACCCGAATTGTTGTACACAACTAAAGGAGCAAAATTAACGTACGACAATTACTTTGTAAACGGATCAGCAAAATTTAATCTAAATTATATAGAACTTCCAGTTTTGTTGGTTATTAATTTGACCAATAATTTTAATATTCACGCAGGTCCTTATGTGGCCTATTTAGTTGATGGTAAAGCAAGCAACGATGTGCAAGGAACATTATTTGATATTGAGAACAATCTTAGTAATGAAGATTTCAACAAGTTTGATACTGGACTTTCACTTGGTGTAGGCTTCGATACAGATCAAATAGGATTTGGAGTTCGTTACAATTACGGCTTACAAAAAGTGGGAAAAGAAAGAAGTTTTCTAGGAACAAATTACACTTTTCCTGATGGAAAAAACAGTGTTATTAATTTATATCTCTCGTATTCAATACTATAAACTTAAAAAAAATATTATGAGCAATTTACTTTATACAATCGCAATTATTTTAGTCATTTTTTGGGCTATTGGATTCTTTGCTTATAGCGCAGGATCAATTATTCACATCTTATTAGTTATTGCAATTATTGCAGTATTGTTAAGACTTATTCAAGGAAAAAAAGTATAATAAATTTAATAAATAGTTAAAAAACAAAAAATTATGGAATCAAGTAAAACAGCAGCGGGAGTTTTGTTAGGAATTGGAGTAGGAGCCTTATTAGGAGTATTATTTGCCCCTCAGAAAGGATCAAAAACCAGAAAAAAAATTATGGGTAAAGGACAAGATTACGTCAATGAACTAAAAGGTAAATTTGATGGTTTGTACCAAGATGTCTCGGATAAGTATGAAAATATTTTAGAAGAAACTAAAACAATGGTAACTCCAAAATAAATTAAACTTAAAAACAATGGAAAATTCTACAACAACAATAGAAAAACTAATTGAAAAAGCAGAAATTTATAGCAAAACAACGCTCGAATTATGCAAATACGAAGCTGTTTACAAAACGGCAGATATATTTTCGAATCTAGCTGCAAAGTTAGCTATAGGTATTGTTGTTGTGCTTTTTTTATTATTAGTAAACGTTGGATTATCTCTTTGCGTAGGACAATATTTAGGAGAAACCTATTTAGGCTTTTTTGTAATAGCATTTGGCTATTTGTGTTTAGCAATTTTGCTTTATATTTTTAGAGAAGAATGGGTTAAAAGTCCGGTTAGTAATTTTATTATTAATAAAATGAAAAATTCGTATGAAAGCAATTAATCAAAAAACCATCCTTAAAGAAAAAATTGCTCTTTTGAAAAACAAACAAGCTGATGATTTCTTGGTACTTAAAGAGCAATATCACAATACAATTGATAGTTTTAAACCTTTAAATTTAATTAAATCTGCAACACAGGAATTTATTTCGTCGTCTGATTTAAAATCAAATTTAATAAACGGAGTTATTGGTTTAGGAACTAATTATCTATCTAAAAATCTATTGAATGAAGATTCTGTAAATCCAGTAAAACGGGTTCTTGGAAAAGTTTTAAAGTTTGCATTAAAAAATTTTATTGGAAATAAATAGACCAATTGAAAATAGCTATATCTGTTGTCCTAGAAATAAATTTAGCTAAAATTAAACTGAACACTCTAAAAGTGTAGTACAAAGTAAAATTCATTAAATAAATTAAAAATGATCTAATAAACATATTATATGATACATCATTTACAAGATTTACCAAAAAACATAGTTGGATTTAAAGCGGTTGGAGAAATTACAGAAAAAGATTTTTCTGATACCGTAATGCCAAAAGTAAAAGAGCTAATTGATAAAACAGACAAATTGAATTATCTTTTAGTGCTTGAAACGTCATTAAGTAAATTCACTATTGGAGCTTGGATGAAAGACGCCTTGATGGGAATTAAACATTTAACCAAATGGAACAGAGTTGCTATAGTATCTGATATAGAAGCAATCCGAAATTTCACAAACTTCTTCAGCTACTTAATCCCAGGAGAATTCAAGGGATTTGAACACAAAGAACTGCAACAAGCCATTGATTGGGTTTCAGAAAAAAGCAAATGATTTTGTGGCTTTAAAACAACAATAAAATGTGAAAGTTGATAGTTTTAAACCTTTAAATTTAATCTGCAACGCACGAATTTATTTCGTCGTCTGATTTAAAATCAAATTTAATAAACGGAGTTATTGGTTTAGGAACTAATTATTTGTCTAAAAAGCTATTGAATGAAGATTCGATAAATCCAGTAAAAAGAGGTTTAGGTAAAGTTTTAAAATTTGCATTAAAAAATTTTATTGGAAAGAAATCAAAGAAAATCTAGTGATATAAATTGAAGTGATTTTTTTTCAATAATCAAAAACCGATTCGAAAGATTCGGTTTTTTTGTGCTTAAAATATCTATTGATAATCGATTAAAACTGGTTTGGAAATTTCAAATCCTTGCAATCCAAAATCGGAAGTTGAAATGGAATTTGTTTTAAAAATCGAATTGCCATCTGGAATATTAGGATAGAATGAAAATGAAAACTGAAACGAATTAAAAACCATATAATCATTACTCACAATTACTCCCAAACTAATTTGAGAATACAATTTGCTACGCTGAAAACCAATACTTTTTTGACCCAACATTCCAGCTGTATAACTTAAATACGGATTCAATCGAAATCCTATAATGCGCCAGGGAGAATAACCTTGAGTTTGAAAAGTGACCAATAATTTTTTCGTTCCAAACAAGTTTTCACTAGTAAAACCGTTAATCCCTGTTGAACCATTTAGTGTAAGTTTATCAGAATTAGAATCTAATCGATTATTGCCTAGTATAACTTGTGGTTTTATAAATCCACGAAATTTCCATTTCCCTACTTCTTGTAAATTTGTAAAATAAACCAGTTTTAAACTTGAAGTGCTTTGAGCGGTTTTTCGAGCATTCAAAAAAGTTCCGTATTCTAAATTTCCACTCAAATATCCAAAATCAAAATAACTGCCAATTGCAATTCTGGCCCCAGTATAAAATTGGTATTCGTTGTATTTTTTTTGATAACCTGTTGTTATATTATATACAAAACCAGAGGCAACATCTTCAACTAGATTAAAATTAAAAATATATTTGTCTTGTGTAAATTTTCTAGACGAAATACCCAAACCTATTAAATAGAGTTTTTCAGAGTCATAAATAGCCAAACTATCTTTGTTTAAAAATGGTTTTTCGATATACTTTTTATTGAAATAGCGTGCACTTGTAATAAAATTGGTTGCTCGATGGTATTCTGTATTTCCTTTAAAAATCTGAAATGAATGTCCAGCCCAATAATCTTGAAAATTGTATTTTATATTCTGAATTTCAATTACTTGATTTTCATTTAATGATGATGATCTATTCAAATTTTGGCCTAAATAAATTCCAGCTCCCCAGCGTGCATAAGGAGAATAAAATGGTCGTTCTATATTTATTGATTTAGAATAATTATTATCAAAATCGATGGAATAACTCAAATTTGTACTTATAAAAGTATTGTAAATATTCGGAATGGTATAACTAGTCCTGTAACCATTCTGACTAGTTTTAAGGCTTTTAGAATATGAATTAAAAAATTCGTGCCCCAAACCAAGAAAATTTCTTTCTTTCAATGAAAAATTAGATTTTGAGGTCGATGATGAAAAATCAGGAATCAAACTCCAGGAATCCAAAACCCTAATAAAAACATCGACAGAATCTTCCGAAACTAGTTTTACTTGCGAAGTAACACTTCTAGTAAATCTTTGACTTCTAATTAGTCTTTCAGATTCTCTAACTAATAATGAGTCTAAGGGCTTATTTTTCCGAATTAAAAGTAAATTTCTAATGGCTAAGTTTTTGGTTTTCAAATGCAATGCATTTCCAGATTTGGGTAAAAAAGTTTTTGGAATTTGAGTAGAATCGGCATCAGAATATCCAAATGGATCTAAAGTTGTAATTTTTATATCTCTAATAATTTTACCTTCAAATTGCGTATAATTTATTTTTCTTATTTTTTTTATTTTCTTAAAACTACTTTTTCTGATTTTTTGTTTGGCAACGGGTTCAAAAATGAGTTTATGAATAAACTTGGTAAACTTTCTTTTTTTAGAATATTTCTCAATATCACGATATACTTCTGAAGAATCTTTTTTCACAGGAATTTCTTGTCCAAAGGAAAGTTGACAACTACAAATTATCATAAAAATCAGGTTCAAATTTCGTTTTAAAATCATTGGATAAAATTACTACTAAAATCGCTAAGATTCTATTTACCTGTGAATTATGAAACTTATATAAATAATTCTACTAATTGCTAAGCTTATATTTGTAATGTAATAATTTAAAAACAAAATAACATGAAAACAGTATTTTTATCAGTAATGACGCTTTTATTTTCAATGAATTTTCAAGCGCAAAACACAAACACACAAACAGAGACAAAAACGACAACCTCAACAAAAACAGATTCAGAAGGAGAACATAAAACAGTCAAAAAAGAGGTTACAAATGAAATACAAAAAGTTGAGTTAGGACAGGAAAAAGCAAATACGATAAATATTCCAACAATAGATTCACCAGTTATGGTTACCACAACTACAAAAATCACTAATCCTGACGGTAGTACTAGAACTGTAGATATAGATAGAAGTTCATACTACGAATCGAACGGAAACAAGTATAAATTGAATCTTGACGCATCAGGTTATGTTATGACTTTTGGCGATTCTAAACCTGCTTTATTGCGAAAAACATCAACTAATAGCTATATTTATCGACTAAAAAACAAAATTGCAGTTGGCTATTTTGATACAAGTGGCAATTTAATTATCGAAACATATGACGACAAATCGGATAAAGTTATTATTGAAAAATTTATAGTTGTGAAATAGGTTTTTTTCATAATTTTAATAGACAATCGATTCATTAATTTGGATCGATTTTTTTGTTTAAAATTTTATTGAATGTGGCAGATAAGGGAAGTAAAATAACTTTCATACGAAACGGCACCCGAAAGCTTTGCTCGAACAGGCGAAGCAATCAAGCGGCCTCTCTTTGTTCGATTTCTTCGTTATGTATTTACTACTTAAGGTGATTATAAAATATTCAAAGTAAACTCTGGATTATAAATTAATCCAATAATATTATTCCAAGGATCTTTTATTGTCGCTACTATAATTTCGCCACCTACATTTTGAGGTTTTTCGTGTGATGTAGCTCCAAGTTGAATAAAACGGTCAAATTCAGTTTCAATATTATCAACGCCCCAATAACTAACAACACCATCTGATTTTAGTATCAGTTGTTCTTCAGGTTGTAATCCTAATTCGTATCCACCAATATTAAAACCAACATAAAATGATTCATCAAAATAAGGTTTTGTTTCAAAAGCTTTTGTATACCATTCTTTAGCATTAGCAATATCACTAACTTTATAAATGGTTGTTCTTAAACCTAAAATTTTACTTTTCATAGGATTAAACTTTAATATTTCCCACTCAATAACTCACCACCAATAGCAGATTTGGCTACAATTCCTAGTTTCTTCATCATTTCATAGGTAGTACAAACTGCTGCAGAAGTTACAGGAATTCCAATTTCTTTCTGAATTAAATCAATTGCTTCTAACGAAGGCATTTGCACACAGGCAGATGCTACAAGAACATCAACTCCTGTTAAATCTAATTGCTTATAAATTTCCAACAAATTCATAGGATTTTGTGCTGCTACTTCGAGATTATCTGGTATTTCGAGAGCGATAGAATCAACAACTTCAAAACCTTGATGTTCAATATAATCAACCACCATATCCGTTAGCGGACGCATATAAGGTGTAATAATGGCTACTTTTTTGGCTCCTAAAATTTTTAAACCATTTATTAATGCTCCTGCAGAAGTTACAATAGGAGTAGGGAAGTCGTTTACAATGGTTTCTTGGTGTAAATTTACTTCCGAAACGCAATGATAACCGCGTCCCATACTCATAATAGCAACCAAGCAAGCGTAACCCATGACATCTACATGTGCATCTGATAATTCTTGTGCACATTTTAGGCTCATGGCGTCCATAGCTTCCAGTTCTTCTTTGGTTACTTTTTTCATTCGCATTCTACTGCTGTGAAAAGTAAATCGTTCAGGTAAAATGGTTTCTCGTGAACGAAAAATGGCTGGTATTTCGGTTTCCATCGTTACATTACTTGATGGAACTATTTGCCCTATTCTGTATTTTTTCATATTGTCATTGCTGTATAAGGTTACTTAATTTAGTAGCCTAAAATATTCATATAAATTTTAGAGAAAAAATTATCCTTTTAACCAAGCATTTTTGAGAGTACTTTTACTTGCATCAGTAGCTTGTAACCCTTCTGCTTCTTCATATGGTAGTTTTACATTTCCTTTTAGCTCACTTTCTTTTTCGTCACGTTTTATTTTGACAGTAATTGGGTCGTTTTCTTTCCAAGTTTGACTTGCAATAATTAAGTCATAGATATTGTCGAGATTATAATTTGTTTTGTTAACAGCTGCTATAATATCCCCATTTTTAATACCTAAAGCTGCATAAAAAGCTGGTAATTCTATTTCTGGAAGTACCATTATTTCTTTTGTAGCTTGATTCACGGTTATATATGGGCTTTGACCTTTTAGAAACACATTTCCAGGTATTTTACGTTTAGATTGTGTGACACCCATTTTCGCAAAATATTTGTCATATGGAATAGGAGTAGGACCACTCACATAAGTTTCTAGAAACGTTTTTACTTCGGGATATGTAAATGAAGCTATTTTGTCGAATAATTCTTCATCGTTAAATGGTTTTTTCTCGCCGTATTCATTGGTTAATTTTTGCATCAAATCTAAAATCCCTCTTTCTCCATTGCTATTTTCTCTAATAATAATATCCAAACACATTCCTATTAAGGCTCCTTTTTGATATACATTTAGGTATTGATCTTTGTATGGTTTTTCTAAAACATTTGCACTCATGGTAGTAAATGGCATAGTGTCATTCATAGCTGATGCTTGATTTACTTTGTCAGACATGCGATTGTAAAAATCATCTTCTGAGATTAATCCTTGATTTACTTGAAATAAATTTGCAAAATATTCAGTAACACCTTCATACATCCATAAATGTTTGGACATTTTAGGAGCATTAAAATCAAAATATTGAATCTCTTTAGAGTGAACTCCAAGCGGCGTTACAATATGAAAAAATTCGTGAGAAACGACATCTTTAAGCTGTTCTGCCATAGCTTCTTTAGGCATCATTTCTGGCATAACAACTGTGGTTGATGTTGGGTGTTCTAATGCACCAAATCCTTTTGCATCAGCTTTCTTCATGTCAGATAAATACAGTAAAACTGCATATTTTTTTGTACTATTTATAGCACCAAGAAATTTCTTTTGTGCACGCATCATAGTTTCCATTGCTGGGGAAATATCTGCAACTTTATAAGTTTCGTTTGGGGAATATACACTGATTATAATTTCCATATCATCAACCATAAAAGTTGTATAATCTGGTTTAGAATACATGATTGGGTGTTCTACTAAATCGGCATAACGATATGATTGAAAAGTATCTTTTGTATTACTTGCATCAGTATCTATCATTGAGGTGGCACCATATAAGTTTGCAGCATGCAAAACAGTCGTGGTGTATGGAACTTCTAATTTGTCTGAAAAATAACCGACAAATCCATGAGTGTTTAACATGAAATTTTCAGGAGAAATATTTGTTCCAGCAGGAGAAAATACATCACCTCCGCCAAAATCACCGTTTCCTTTTTCAGTATCATAGGTGTCATTTACCCAATAGGTGACTTTTTGTAGCTTTTTTGCATCAACAATTTTCCAAGAATTTTCATCAATTTTGGTTAAAATTAAAGAATTTCCTTTAGCATCAAATGCTTTTACATTCTCAATATATTTTCCATAATTATCTATAGAATAAGTTCCTGGAACCGTTTTTGGAATATTGAAAGTAATTTCATTAAGATTACTAGGAGATGGTAAAATGGTTACCATTACTTTGTCATCTTTTATGTTATTTAAATCGATAGAAACATTAACCTGAGGACTTATAGTTGTAGTTGTTATTTGTTGTGCAGTTTTACAGCTTAATAATACTATTGCAGAAGCGAGAGTGTAAATTATTTTTTTCATTAACTTATGATTTTAGATTTTATATAAGTGTATAAAAGTAAATAAAAGTTACTGTTTAAATGGGTTTTATTTTATTTGAATTTTATCCAATTTAAAATTTCTTGTAAGGTAATTGGAGAAAATGTTTGTTCTGTTTTTGAATATTCTTCCACCGAACCTGTATTGCATTCTTGAAATAAGTGATTTAAATTGGGTAAAATTTTAGTTGTAACTTTTTTGTTTCCACCTTTTGCTAGAGCTTTTTGATTAGTACTATCCATGTTGGAAGCATAAATATTGCCAGTTTTAGAAATATTAAATACAAGCGGTAATTGTGCCTTTTGTACTTGTAAAGTGCAGAAACATCTTGACTAAATACTATTGATGTTGTATATGACTATAAATAGGATTACATTATTCATTTTATTTTGCATTTAATAAGTTTATTGCTTCAATTGGATTTTCAACTTCTATGATTAGTTTGTTGTAATTGGAATTTTTGAGTTCGACAATAATTGCATTTTTCTTGTTGCAAACATCCCAAAAGTTACGTTTTCCTTTTTTTATATAAGTTCCAGCTGTAATAATCCATGGTAAATTTGTGCCAGGAATTCTCCAACCTTTCCAAAAGGTAAATTCTTCGTTGCTTTGAAATGCTCGAATTATTTTGTCTTTTGGAACTATAATCTTATTTTTGAAGGCCCAAAATTTATGACTTCCGTTAATATTAAAAACATAATCGTTGTCTTTTGTTGAAATGGTTACCATGATTTTAATTTATTTAAAGTTTGTATATAATTATTTTTGAAATTATTTCCGCTACTATAATTGCTAAAACAAAAAGTAAAGTGTGTTTTGTTACTTTAGAGTTTGTAGCAATTTTGAATCCATTGAATAAGAGTATGACAAACCAAATTAAAGCTGTAATTAGTGCAATAGCCTGAAATAACATAAATGCAATTTCATTGGCTGATAAGGAGTCTATTTTTTTAGAAACTGCTATTTCTAAGACTTTATTACTAATGATATATGATTTATCGTTTAGGTTAAATATGGTACAGAAGTATAATGGAATTCTTGAAATTAAGACTGTAGAAATAATATCTATTAATCTAGTTTTTTTATTAATATACTTTCCAACGAGATAAAGTAGTATAGTTAATACTACTACATCTATGATTAAGTAAGTTGATGAATCGGAAAAACTAACTTGTTTATCAAAGTGTAAATCGATAACTCCATCAAATTTCGCATTAAAATTGTAAGCTAAAAAAACCCCAATGACTGTTGTTATTATACCAAGAAAGAGTAATGCTTTATCTGAATATTTTTCGAAAGGATTTAGAAGTATACTACTTTTCATGAGTTACGATTTAGTTTTTAAAGTATTAATTTTCTGAATTATATCATCCAGTTTGTTTCTTACAGTAGGATAACTATTTCCCATTTGCGATGCCATTTCTTTTAGGCTTCCACTAGTAAGAAAAAATTGTAGAATAAAGTTTTGTTCTTCTTCAGAAATTTGAAGTAATATAGGTAACGAGTAATTTCCAGAAACTGATGTGGTGCAATTACTACAAGAGAGTTGAGTTACAGAGAGTGAACTTTCACAGCTTGGACATTGTATGGGAAGTTTTGGTTGCATAATATTGATTATATAGTATACAAATTTAAATAATATTTATATATAAATTAATAATATTTATATATTTATTAATTTTATTAAAAAATAGTATTTATTAAAACAAAAAATCCCAATCGTTAGATTGGGATTTTTTTATAGTAAGTAATATAAATTGATGTTGATAAAACGTTTATTTTACTTTGTTAAGTATTGTTTTGAAAGCTACTGGGTGATTCATAGCTAAATCTGCAAGAACTTTACGGTTCAATTCGATGTTATGTTTTTTTACTTTACCCATAAATTGTGAATAAGACATTCCTTCCAATCTAGCTCCAGCGTTGATACGTTGAATCCATAAAGCACGGAAATTTCTCTTATTTACTTTTCTGTCACGGTAAGCATAGCACATTGCTTTCTCAACCGCATTTTTCGCAACTGTCCAAACGTTTTTACGACGACCAAAGAAACCTTTGGCTTGCTTCATTATCTTTTTTCTTCTTGCTCTTTTAGCAACTGAATTTACTGATCTTGGCATAATTTTAATGTTTTTTTGTAGTAAGGCGACCTGAATTTAATCGAAAGTACTTAATGGCCCACTCCAAGGTTATTTTAAATAATTTTAACCTAAAGAATATTAGTTAAAAGTTTTTAAAGTCGAATGTCGAAAGTCTTTAAGACCTTTGACTTTGCAACTTTAAGACTTAATTAAATAATTCTTAATTGTTGTTTGATACTTTTCATATCTGTTTTGTGAACTAACGCTGAATGTGTCAAAGCTAATTTACGTTTTTTAGATTTTTTGGTCAAAATATGACTTTTAAAAGCATGCTTTCTTTTAATCTTTCCAGAACCAGTAACTTTAAATCGTTTCTTGGCACTAGATTTGGTTTTCATTTTAGGCATTTTTCCTAGATTTTTTAATTTATTCTTACTTACTATCTTTGCGAATTACGAAGCAATCTGCTAACGTTCATCAATATTCTTATTTGCAATTGCACAAAGCAATCTGTTGTCTTATTCACTTTCTTTTTCACCAGCACTAGATTGCGCTTCTGTATTTTTCACAACTGGTTTTTGCTGACTCTCCTTTGCTTTTGGTGCCGATTGTGTCGATTTACCTTTCTTTGGAGCAATAAACATAATCATTCTTTTTCCTTCTAGAACAGGCATAGCTTCTACTTTACCGTGTTCTTCTAGATCTGTTGCTAGTCTTAATAATAAGATTTGCCCTTGATCTTTATAGATAATCGAACGACCTTTAAAGAATACAAATGCTTTTAGTTTAGATCCTTCTTTAAGGAACTTCTCTGCATTTTTTCTTTTAAATTCGTAATCATGCTCATCGGTTTGAGGACCAAAACGAATTTCTTTAACTACAATTTGAGTAGACTTAGCTTTTAGTTCTTTTTCACGTTTCTTCTGCATGTAAACGAACTTCTTATAGTCCATGATTTTACACACAGGCGGTTCTGCGTTTGGAGAAATTTCAACTAAATCCAACTCAAGTTGGTCGGCAAGTTTCATTGCTTCCGAAGTTTTTATAACTCCAGGCTCAACATTTTCTCCTACAAGACGTACTTCTGGAACACGAATAAAGTTGTTTATTCTGTGTTCGTCTTTTTTTTCTACTCGAGGCTGGTAACCTCTACTGTTTCTAATTGCTATGGCTCTTAATTTTTAGTTAAACTTCAAATGTTTTTAATGTTTTGCTTATTTCATCGTTTACAATTTGAGCAAATTCTTCTATTGTAACCGTAATATTTCCTTTTCCTTCCTGTCCGTGACGACGTATAGAAATGGTGTTGTTTTTCTCTTCTTCCTCGCCTACAATCAACATAAACGGGGTTTTTTGCATTTCTGCATCTCTAATTTTTCTTCCAATCGACTCATTTCTGTTGTCAATTAGGGCGCGAATTTCGTGATTTTCTAGCAGATTTAAAACTTTTTTCGCATAAATTTCATATTTATCACTCAAACACAAGATTATTGCTTGTTCCGGCATTAACCAAAGTGGGAAATTTCCTGCTGTATGTTCTAATAAAATAGCTATAAAACGTTCCATCGATCCAAAAGGAGCACGATGAATCATTACAGGTCTGTGTAGCTGATCGTCTGAGCCTTTGTATGTCAATTCAAAACGTTCAGGTAAGTTATAATCTACCTGAATAGTTCCCAATTGCCAACTTCTACCCAAAGCATCTTTGACCATAAAGTCTAGTTTAGGTCCGTAAAAAGCCGCCTCACCATATTCTACAACAGTAGTTAAATTTTTATCACGAGCTGCATTGATAATAGCATTTTCTGCTTTTTCCCAATTTTCGTCGCTACCTATATACTTATCTCTATTTTCTTTGTCTCGTAATGATATTTGAGCTGTAAAATTTTCAAAACCTAAAGAACCAAATACATATAATACTAGGTCAATTACTTTTTTAAACTCCTCATCTAACTGGTCTGGCGTACAAAAAATATGTGCATCATCTTGCGTAAATCCACGAACACGAGTTAAACCGTGTAATTCGCCACTTTGCTCATATCTATATACTGTTCCAAATTCAGCGTAACGTTTTGGTAAATCTTTATAAGACCAAGGTCTTACATTGTATATTTCACAATGATGAGGACAGTTCATAGGTTTTAATAAAAACTCTTCGCCTTCAGCTGGAGTTGTAATCGGCTGAAAACTATCTGCTCCATATTTAGCATAATGTCCAGAAGTAACATACAACTCTTTCTGACCAATATGTGGTGTAACAACTTGTTCGTAACCACCTTTTTTCTGAGCCTTTTTCAAAAACTGCTCCAAACGATCTCTCAAAGCAGCACCTTTAGGCAACCATAATGGCAAACCTTGGCCTACTTTTTGAGAAAAAGCGAACAATTCTAATTCTTTACCTAATTTTCTATGATCACGACGTTTCGCTTCTTCAAGAAGTTCTAAATAATCGGTCAAATCCTTTTGTTTCGGAAACGAAGTTCCGTAAACACGAGTCAATTGCTTGTTTTTCTCATCACCACGCCAGTATGCGCCAGCAACACTCATGATTTTCACAGCTTTTATAATTCCAGTATTCGGAATATGTCCACCACGGCACAAATCAGTAAAAGTTGCATGATCACAAAAAGTAATCGTGCCATCTTCTAGATTAGAAATTAATTCAGTCTTATATTCATTGTCCTTATATAGTTCCAAAGCATCCGCTTTCGAAACTGGACGCAAT
>NZ_JAYSSZ010000098.1:0-4599 GCF_043720215.1 Flavobacterium sp.
TATTTCTTGAACAATTTGTAATTTAAAAGACATACTGTAGTCTTTTTGAGTACGCTTTACATAGCGAGGTTCCTGGGTGTTTTCCATAACGATGAATTTGTGTATCGCTATTTTAGGACAAGACATGTCTTCTAATAAAAAAACTCACAATGAATATTGAAATTCTTGTGAGTTTTTATTTTTGTAAAAATATATTTTATACTAAAAACGGATAGCTAAAATGTTCTGGTGTTACAAAAGTTTCTTTGATGGTTCTTGGCGAAACCCAACGTAGTAAGTTTTGCGCTGAACCCGCTTTGTCATTTGTCCCTGAAGCACGAGCTCCACCAAATGGTTGCATCCCTACTACAGCGCCAGTTGGTTTATCATTAATATAGAAATTTCCTGCGGCATTTTGCAAAGCCACTGTAGCTTCTTCAATGGCATAACGATCTTGACTTAAAATGGCTCCGGTCAAAGCATATTCGGAAGTATCATCAACTAGTTTCAATGTTTCTGACCAGTTTTTATCTTCATATACATAAATAGTCATTACTGGACCAAAAAGTTCGGTTTCCATGGTAGCATATTTAGGATTTGTAGTAACGATTACTGTTGGTTCAATAAAGTAACCTTTGGATTTGTCGTAATTCCCACCTACAATAATTTCGGCATCAGCATCTTTTTTAGCTTGGTCGATAAAACCAGCTAATTTATCAAATGAACCTTCATGAATTACCGCTGTGATAAAGTTACCAAAATCTTCTGGCGAACCCATTTTCATAGAATTCACATCTGTAATTAATTGTTCTTTTACTGCTGGCCATAAACTTTGAGGAATATAAGCTCTTGAAGCTGCTGAACATTTTTGACCTTGGAATTCAAATGCACCACGGGTAATTGCAGTAGTCACTTGTTTTACGTTAGCAGATGGATGTGCGATAATAAAATCTTTTCCTCCAGTTTCGCCTACAATTCTAGGATACGTTTTGTAATTATGAATGTTAGTTCCAATTTTTTTCCATATTTCTTTGAATATAAATGTTGAACCGGTATAGTGAATTCCTGCAAAATCTGGAGAAGCCAAAACGGTATCAGTAATCATAACTGGATCACCAAAAACAACATTAATTACGCCATCTGGAACACCAGCTTCTTTGAAAACATCGATAATAATTTTTGCTGAAAAAACTTGACTATCACTTGGTTTCCAAACGACAACATTTCCCATTAAGGCAGCACTTGCGGGAAGATTTGCTGCAATGGCTGTAAAGTTGAAAGGTGTAACAGCATATACAAAACCTTCTAAGGGGCGATATTCTACACGATTCCACATGTCAGAGTTTGAGGCTGGTTGGTCTTGGTAAATTTGTGTCATAAACTCTACGTTGAAACGTAAAAAATCGATTAATTCGCAAGAAGCATCAATTTCTGCTTGATGAATGGTTTTAGATTGCGCAATCATGGTTGCTGCATTTATTCTAGCTCTGTATGGCCCAGCAATTAGTTCGGCTGCTTTTAGAAAAATAGCTGCACGTTGTTCCCAAGCCATATTTGCCCATTTTGTTCTGCTTTCTAAAGCATTTGCAATGGCTTTTTCTACATGAGATTTTTCAGCAAGATGATATGTTCCAACAATGTGTTGGTGATCATGTGGCGCCGACATGTTTTTTGTATTTCCTGTGCGAATTTCTTCTGAACCAATATATAATGGCACATCAATTTTAGAATTCCACATTGTTTTGTAAACTTCTAAAACTCTTGCCTTTTCAGGAGAATTTGGTGCGTAACCTTTTACGGGTTCATTTACCGCTTTTGGTATATTGAAAAATCCTTTTAACATGGTTTTTTAATTCAAAGATTTGTACTGATTATTTTGTACAAAAGTACAAAGTAAAATTTTAAATAAGATAAGAAATATAAGTTCGTTTTTATTTCTATTTTTAGCCCCGATAGTAGTGAAAATCCTTTTTTGTTTTTTCTTTAAAAAACAAAAAGATTGAAACGGATAGCGGGATTAGCTCCTAAATCTATTTAAAATAAGAAAAAGTTTCGTTATTTTCTATTTTTAATAAAGTCTCATATATAAGTTTAATCACATTTTCTACATCATCGCGATGCACCATTTCGACAGTTGTGTGCATATATCTTAACGGGAGTGAGATAAGTGCAGAAGCTACTCCGCCATTGCTGTAAGCAAAAGCATCGGTATCGGTTCCTGTAACACGAGAGGAAGCCAATCGTTGAAAAGGAATTTTGTTTTTCTCGGCAGTATCTATAATCAGTTCACGCAAATTGTTTTGAACCGCAGGCGCATATGTTACAACTGGTCCTTTTCCTATTTTTGTTTCACCTTCAATTTTTTTCTCAATCATTGGCGTGGTTGTGTCATGACATACGTCGGTCACAATGGCAACATTTGGTTTGATGGTTTGGGTAATCATTTCGGCACCACGAAGACCAACTTCTTCTTGAACAGCATTTACAATATATAAACCGAAAGGTAGTTTTTTCTTATTTTCGTGAAGTAAACGAGCGACTTCGGCAATCATAAATCCGCCCATACGATTGTCTATAGCACGACAAACAAACTTATCATGATTTAAAATCATGAATTCGTCAGGATAAGTAATAACACAGCCCACATGAATTCCTAATTTTTCAACTTCTTCTTTAGTCATACAACCACAATCGATAAAAATATTATCTATTCTAGTAGCTTCTTCCTTGCTTCTATTTCGAGTATGTATCGCTGGCCAACCAAAAACACCTTTTACGATTCCGTTTTTTGTATGAATGTTTACTCGTTTCGATGGTGCAATTTGATGATCAGAACCACCATTCCTTATTACATATATTAATCCGTCATCAGTTATGTAATTTACATACCATGCAATTTCATCGGCATGACCTTCTATAACTACTTTGTATTTAGCATCAGGATTTATAACGCCAACCGCAGTTCCGTATGTGTCTGTAATAAAAGAATCAACGTATGGTTTAAGATAATTCATCCATAATTTCTGGCCATCAGATTCAAATCCAGTAGGAGAGGCGTTATTTAAGTAACTTTCTAAAAAGTCTAAAGAAGTTTTTTTAAGTATAGATTTCGTGTTCATAAAAATATTTTTTGCTAAATTATAAATTTGGCACTAGAGTTGTGTAATAAATATATATTTTTGATAAAAATTTAGTTATATAATATGAAATACTTACTTAGTCTTATAATTGGTTGCTTTATGACAACCATTTCATTTGGTCAAGTTACCAAAATAGATACTACCGAAGTAGAGAAACCTTTAGTAGGAATAGACACCATTGCTAAAATGCCTATTGAGTTAGAAGAAGTCTACGTATCCAATAGGTATAGTATAAAATCTGCCGAAGAAAGAAAGAAGTTTCTAATTCTTCAGCGTCGTGTACTTAAAGTATATCCTTATGCAAAGACTGCTGCCGATAGATTAACAGCTCTTAATGAAGGAATGAAAGGATTAAAGTCTGATAGAGACAAAAAAAAATATTTTAAATTAGTAGAAAATTATTTAACAAATGAGTTCGAAGGGCAACTAAAAAAACTAAGCCGCAAAGATGGGCAAATTTTGGTCAAACTAATTCACAGACAAACAGGATCATCCACGTTCGATTTAATCAAAGAATTAAAAAGTGGTTGGAAAGCATTCTGGTCTAACAACACAGCGCGATTGTTCGACATCAACCTCAAAACAAAATACGAGCCCTATGCGGTCTCCGAAGATTTTATAATAGAAGGAATACTATACAAAGCCTTTACCGACGGAAGATTGCCAAAACAACCTGCAAAGATTGACATGAATTATGCAGAACTTGCAAAAGTGTGGCGAGAAAAACTTAAAATTATCCAGGCTGAAAAGTAAAAGTAGAGCATCATAGTTAATATGGTGCTTTTTTTATGCCATACAGCCCCAAATCTTCGGGATGTCAAAATATAGCGTGTCCCTTCCGAAAAGGTCGGGTCGGGCTTTACGTTACAATCTTTTTATCGGCAAAAAGCCTCAAAAAAGGATTTTCACTGCAATCCCTCACGCGTTCAACGTCAAAGAGTCAATATTCGTTTTCTGAAAAGTATCTAGACAAACTTCAGTATTCAGCTTTACTTTCTTGCAAATCGCATAAACTTGTTTAAATTTGCGTTTTGATTTATCAAATCCATTTCCTTTGTGTTCGAGAATACATATATAATAAATAGGTTGTCTCAAATGTTTTTTATTTTTTTTATGGGGTTAAAAAAATCAGACTATAACCCTCATAAAACCAAAGGACTAGAAAATACTTTTAAAAAAGATTAAAAAAGGGTTAGGAAAAGAGAAAAGAAGTATTACTTTTGCACCCGCATTGGCAGAGAAGTTCATTTAATTATTGAGAAACGGATAAAAAAAATAAAATTAAAATTTTATTAAAAAGATTTGGAAAACAATAAAAAGGGATTACCTTTGCAGCCCGCAAGAGAATACGTTCATTGAGAGATTGGTTAGAAAAAGATAAGAAAACGGAAAAATAAATTTTTCTAAAAAAAACTTATCAAAACACTTGCCAGTTAAAAAATAACATGTACTTTTGCACCCGCTTCGAGAAACACATTAA
>NZ_JAYSSZ010000099.1:0-13302 GCF_043720215.1 Flavobacterium sp.
AGCAAGTTGCCAGTAATAGTTATATCCCCAAGCCCATAAAGATCCATCTTGTTTGATGCCAAGGGTAAAATTTCCACCTGTGCCAATCGATGTCCATAAATCAGTCCCAATTTGAGTTGGCATTAACCTGTTGGTGTAAGTCCCGTCTCCTAGTTGTCCGTAAAAGTTGCGTCCCCAACCCCAAAGCGTTCCATTCGATTTCAGTGCCATGATGTGATTAAAGCCTATTCTAAGCAACGTCCAGTTGGTTTCTGTGCCAATTTGAATTGGGACTAGCCTGTTGGCGGTAGTTCCGTCGCCCAACGTACCGTATAGGTTTGAACCCCATGACCATAGTGTTCCGTCTGATTTTATTGCAACATTGAAATGCCCGCCTGCAGCAACGGTTACCCAATTTGTATCGGTGCCAACCTGTGACTGTATGTTGCTGTCGATTATCGTTCCATTGCCCAATTGTCCATAGCTATTTCGTCCCCATGTCCACATTGTACCATCATTGCGCACTGCTGCTGTATGATAACTACCTGTTGACAGTGATTGCCAGCATTGTGAATAGGAAATAGTTGTAAATAAAATTAATGTAAATAGAGATTTTTTCATAATGTAAATTTTGCTAAGTAAATAAGTGCGGTTCTTCTAGTTTAAATGTCATGATTTCTTATTCAACCTCGGTTAAAATTGCAGCTAATTAAGAAATTGATATTTTATTTTTTAAACCCAGAATCACCTCGTTTTATAAATTCGATTCTTCTTTTAGGCGCTTCCATTTTAGGAAAACTGGCTTCTTCAGTTTTGCTAGATGGTTCGATAAGATTGTTTAATTCTTCAATTTCGGCATCAGTCAAATCTCGGTAACGACCTACAGGAACGTCTAACGAAATGTTGATGATTCGAACTCTTTTTAGTGCTGTGACTTCATAACCTAAATATTCGCACATGCGACGAATTTGTCGGTTTAAACCTTGTGTTAATACAATTTTGAACGTTGTTTTACTTATTTGTTCAACTTTGCATTTTTTAGTAACGGTATCTAGAATAGGGATTCCGTTGCTCATTTTCTGAATGAATCTATCCGTAATCAGTTTGTTTACTGTTACTGTGTATTCTTTTTCGTGATTGTTGCGAGCACGAAGTATTTTGTTTACTATATCACCATCATTAGTCATAAAAATAAGACCTTCGCTGGCTTTGTCTAATCGTCCAATTGGGAAAATTCTTTTGGGATAATTGATGAAATCAACAATATTGTAACGAACGTCTAAATTTGTTGTGCATTCGATTCCTACGGGTTTGTTGAAAGCCAGATAGACTGGTTTTTCAGTTTTTTCACGAACTAATTTTCCATCAACTCGTACTTCGTCGTGATGCGAAACTTTGGTCCCCATTTCGGGAACAACGCCATTTATCGTGATGCGACCTTCGTCGAGCAATTTGTCGGCTTCACGACGCGAGCAATAGCCTGTTTCTGACAGAAATTTATTAATACGGGTTAAGTTCTCTTCCATTTTGCAAAGATAGGGATTTCTTGGTAGGTACAGAGGTTCAAAGTCACAAGTCATAAAGTTTTAAAGTCGCAAGTATTTCTGTAATTCACTTTTAGCCCTGATGTAGTCGATATCCCACGCTTTTTTAGGTAGATAAAGGCGAGAGCAGGAAGTAGCAACTCCTGAAAATGCCAAAAAATTAGGCTTCGAATAAAAAGGTATAAATGGTTTTATACAATTCATCATCGTGCATGCTGTGTCCGAGTCCATTGGTTTTAATGACTTGTGCGGTTTTCCAGGTTTGGGCTATTTTTTTACTTTCTTCAAACGAAACGACATCATCTAATATATCGTGTGCTATTATACCTGAAATAGTTGTGTTTTGAAGTGTTTTTGCGATGGAATATTTTTCTATGTCTAGATTGTCGAACCGTTTTTTGGAATAGTTTCGTAAATATTCGTAGACTCTTAAATTTAGACCCAACATGTTGATGTAGTTTTTAAAAATAATTTTCGCATCAGATGGAGTGCCTAATAATACCATTTTTTGTATTTGATGGTTTTGATAATGGCGTTGGTAAAAAGCACATGCGGCTCCTCCTAGCGAATGTCCTACTATATATTTTGGTTTGTGAATTTCGGATATGGCGTTTATATATTTTGCGTAGGTGGGAACGTTAAATTCTCTTCCACTCGAAAGTCCGTGTGCTGGTGCATCGATGGCTATAATTGTACTTCCTGATTTTTTTAGATAAGGGAGAAAATTTTCCCAACGTGATGCATTACTTTCCCAGCCGTGAATGAGTAATATCTTATTTTCGTTTCCTAGCCAAATATAGGATTGAAAATAGTGGTCGTCTATAGTTATTACTTCTCGATTTGCTTCTAATAATATTTCGGGAAGATTTTCTGCATTAAGTCTCCCGTCTGTCGGATTTGTAAAATATTGATAGGCGAGTTCTAACGATTTTTTTGGGTATACAAAACTTAGAATATTGATATATAATCCTAGCCCTTTAGATAATATGAGATGTAAAATTTTTTTCATAAAAAAACCACGCTGTTTGCGTGGTTTAAGATATTACATTTTGGCGAATAATTTCTCCATTTTTTCTCTTTCTTCTTCAGCGAGTGAACTGTCTACTAAAATTCTTCCACTATGTTCGTCTGTAATTACTTTTTTACGTGAAGCAATTTCCATTTGTGTTTGTGGTGGAATGGTAAAGAACGAGCCTGCTGATGCACCTCTTTCTATAGAAACTACTGCTAATCCGTTTCTTACGCTAGAACGGATCCTTTTGTAAGCGATTAATAAACGTTCTTCTATTTTTGCTTCGTATTCTGATGATTTTTCAGATAAGAATTTTTCTTCTTTTTCAGTTTCAGACATGATTGCGTCTAATTCTGATTTTTTGTGTTTTAAGTGATTTGTTTTTGCTTCTAATTTTTCTTTAGATTGTGCGAAAACTTCTTTTTTGTGTTCGATTGAAGCTTTCATTTCTTTGATTTGCTTCTCAGATAGTTGGATTTCTAATTCTTGGTATTCAACTTCTTTTGTTAAAGAGTTGAATTCTCTGTTGTTACGAACACTGTCTTGTTGTTTTGTGTATTTTTTTATCGATTCTTTATGATCCTCAATAGCATTTTTCTTTTCCTTGATTTTTTCGTCCATAGAATCTAAATCAGTTTTCAATTTTTCTAAACGAGTGCTTAATCCTGATACTTCATCCTCTAAATCTTCCACTTCTAGTGGTAATTCGCCTCTTACATTTCTAATTTCGTCAATACGAGTGTCGATTAACTGTAAATCGTATAACGCTCTTAACTTCTCTTCAACGTTCAATTCTTTTGTAGCTGCCATATTTATAAGTACTTAACTGGATTTGTATTTTCTTCTGATAAAACGATTCCACAAAAAGTTGAATCGGGTGCAAAATTAATCATTTTTTTCGTAAGATAATCAAATATATAGTTTTTTGTGTATCGTTCGCTTTCAAAATGACCAATATCTGCTAAAAGTAACTGATTTTCAGCTTCATAAAACTGATGGTATTTTAAATCGGACGTCAAAAAAGCATCTGCTCCAGCCGAAATAGCATTTTTAATAGCAAAACTTCCTGCTCCACCAAGAACGGCTACTTTTTTCACTTTTTTATTCAAAAATTGACTGTGACGAATTCCACCACATTGCATTTTGGTTTTTACCAATTCTAAAAAGTCTTTTTCACTCATTTCCGTTTCGAGTTCGCCAACCATTCCCAACCCTATATTTTGATGCTGGTTTTGCAAATCGTAAATTTCGTATGCGACTTCTTCGTAAACATGATTGGTAAATAAAGCTTTTAGGATTTTGCTTTGCAAATGTTTTTCGAAAATAACTTCGATTTTTATTTCGCTGGTTTTTGTGAGTTCACCTTTTTTTCCTACTGATGGATTGCTATTTTCGTTTCCTTGATACGTGCTAAAACCTTCAGAATTGAAACTGCAATTGTCATAATTTCCTATTGTTCCTGCGCCAGCTTGTAACATCGCAATACGAATTGTATCAGCATTTTCTGGAACAGTATAAGTAACTAATTTTTGAATAAAATTTTGTTTTGGAACCAGAATTTTGGTGTTTTTTAATCCCAAAGCATCACAGAAAATTTTGTTTACTCCTTCGTGATGATTGTCTAAAGCTGTGTGAACAGCATAAATGGCAATGTCATTTTTTATAGCTTTTACAACTGCACGTTCTACATAATTTTTGCCTGTAATCTTTTTTAAACCCGAAAATAAAATAGGATGAAAGCAAACTACTAAATTGCATTTTTTAGTAATAGCTTCTTCAATCACGCTTTCTAGGGCGTCATGACAAACTAAAACTCCTGTTACTTCATTATAATAATCACCAACTAGTAAGCCAACATTGTCAAAATTTTCAGCGAAGGAGAGTGGAGCCATTTCTTCAAGAAGGGAAAGAATTTCGTTTATTTTCATTGTAACAGTTTGGTTAATTGAGGTTGTAAATTTACATTTTTCATTATTTTATTTCGTTAAAAAAATCATTATTGTTTTTCATGATTGATTTTTAAAGGTTATTTTAGCCTTTCAATTTTTCGAAAGAAAGAAAAAAACATGAAATACTTCAAATTTATACTGCTTATTTTTATTTCCGTAAATGCTTTTTCGCAAGAAAAAAACATAAAACATATTGTTGCTAGAGGAGAAAGCATTTATCAAATTGCTAAAAAATATAACGTAAATCAAGACGATATTTTTAAGTTAAATCCAAATACAAAAAGTGTTCTCAAATTGAATTCGGTTTTATTAATACCAAAATCAATTTCTGAAAATAGCGAAAACGTATCGAATATTATTCACGAAGTTTTACCTAAACAAACTTTGTACGGAATTTCGAAACAATATAAAGTATCGATTGATGACATTAAAAAAGCTAATCCAATCATAGAAAAAGAAGGTTTAGAAGTAGGATTGAAACTAACTATTCCTCAAAATGGTTTTAAGTCCAAAGTCGCTATACTAACAGAAAATATATCAGAACCTATAAAGCAAATTGAACCAGAGAATCCAATTAGAGTTTCTAATGAACAGGAAATTATACATGTTGTATTGCCAAAAGAAACAAAATATGGAATCTCAAAACGTTATAAGATTTCTATTCAAGAATTAGAAAAACTGAATCCTAAAATTGGTAGTGATTTTCCTGTTGGTTTTAATCTTTTAATAAAAAAAGGAGTTGCCAAAGAAGTTGCTACTACTGAAATTCCTGTAGATAAGAATAGTGAAGAAATTAAACTTCAAATTGAAGAAGAAAAGCAAATACAGAATCAAGAAAGTTCGCAAATAAAAGTTGTTGAAGTAATTCCTCATAAAGAGGAGGAAGTTGTTTCTGTGCCGCCATTATCGGAAGAAAATGCCTCAAAGGCTGATAAATTAGTGATGACAGCTTCTGAAAATATTGGAGTGCGATACAGAAGTGGAGGTACAACTAAAGATGGTTTTGATTGTTCTGGGTTAATGATAAATACTTTTAGTACTTACGATGTAAGATTACCAAGAACTTCCAGTGAAATGTCTCGATTTGGAACTACAATAAATGCATCAGAAGCACAAAAAGGAGATTTAATTTTCTTTAGCACAAACGGCACTGGAAATGTAAATCATGTAGGAATGATTACTGAAGTTGTTGCCGATGAGGTAAAATTTGTTCATTCTTCAGTTCACGCTGGTGTTATTATATCGTCTAATAAAGAAGCGTATTATGCCAAGAGATTTGTGAAAATAAATCGAGTTTTGGAGTAAAAAAGTATATTTATTTAAAATAAAATTAAAAAAAAATCCGCTTCGATTTCTCAAAGCGGATTCTCTATTTTCATCTCGATTGTCACACTGAGCGTAGTCGAAGTGCTATCTACTAGTAATAAGTATATCTTCTTACTTTAGCAATATATTTTGCCAAACGAATAACTTGGTGACTGTAACCATATTCGTTATCATACCAAACGTATAAGACAATGTTTTTACCATCGGCAGAAACAATCGTCGCATTACTATCGAAAATTGCGGGAGCTGATGTTCCTACAATATCAGATGATACTAATTCGTTATTTAAAGAATATTTAATTTGCTCTACCAATTCGCCTTCTAAAGCATATTTTTTCATGATGTTGTTTACATCTTCAATAGAAGTTGTTTTGCTTACTTCAAGATTCAAAACCACTAGCGAACCATTAGGAACAGGAACACGAATTGCATTTGAAGTTAATTTTCCAGCTAAACTTGGTAACGCTTTTGCTACGGCACTTCCAGCACCAGTTTCAGTTATTACCATGTTTAAAGCAGCTGCACGACCACGACGGTATTTTTTGTGCATGTTGTCTACTAAATTCTGGTCATTTGTATATGCGTGAATTGTTTCTAAATGTCCTTTTACAACACCCAAAGTATCTTCGACCGCTTTCAAAATTGGCGTAATTGCATTGGTTGTACAAGAAGCCGCAGAAAAAATATTTACTTCGTCTGGGTTGTATTCGTTTTGGTTTACACCATGAACGATATTTGGAACTCCTTTTCCTGGTGCAGTTAATAAAACTTTGTCAACTCCTTTAGATGTTAAGTGTCTTGCTAAAGCTTCTTGAGTTGTAAAAGCTCCTGTATTATCAATAACTAAAGCGTCATGAATTTCATAAGCAGTATAGTCGATGTCTTCCGGCTGATTTGCTGTGATGATATGAACGGTTGTTCCATTGATGATTAAAGCATTATTAGCAACATCGGCAACGACCGAACCTTGAAAATCTCCATGAATAGAATCGTAACGTAACAATGATGCTCTTTTTTCTAAAGAACTTGCGTCATTTTTGTCACGAGTAACAATTGCACGCAAACGCAATTGATTTCCTTTACCCATTTTCGACATTAATTCTCTAGCTAACAAACGACCGATACGTCCGAAGCCATATAAAACAACATCTTTTGGGTGAATGTCTTCTGTGTTTTTAGCATCTTTTAGCTTGTCAATCACAAATGATTTTGCATCATTGTATTTGTTGTTTTCAAGATGAAATTCGTAAGTTAATTTACCAATATCTAATTTTGATGGTGGTAAATCTAATGATAATATAGCTCTAGCAATTTCTACCGAATCAAATACTGAGATTGGTTTGTTTACAAACTCTCCCGCATATTCGTGTAGGTTGATAATGTCGCTTACATTTCTGTCGATTAGTTGGTTTCTAAAAAGAACCATTTCGATAGATTTGTCGTACCACAAATCGCTAATTATTTTTATTAATTCGACTCCAGCTCTTCTTCTGTTTGCTTGAAAAGCGATTTCTTTTTCGTAAACCGTTGTGTTGCTCATTCGTTTAGTTAAAAAGGTTATTATTTTTTGTGATGCAAAAGTATATATTTCAAACGTTTTCGTAAAGGATTTTTAGGATTATTTTATAGATTTTGTCATTTCGACGAAGGAGAAATCGCATAATTAATTTTGATGCGATTTCTCCTTCGTCGAAATGACAAACTTGTCTAGATTTATTCACAAAAAAAAACCAGCCTAAAAAGACTGGTTGATTAAAAAATGAATAAATTATTATTACAATAAAAACCTCAATATCTGACCGTTTATAGTAATAAGTTCTATTTGAGAACGTTGGCTTTCTGCTTTTTTAGACAAAACTTTGGTTACCGTTTCAATATCAGTAGCTTTTACATTATCGATGCTTAAAATCACACCGCCTTTTAGTTGTTCTGCATAACCTGAAAGTTCCTCATTGGTAATATTTTCAATTTTAACACCATATTTAATATTAAATTTCTTCATATCAACAGTATCAATATCCGCTAATTCTAAACCTTTCAAATCGTAATTGATGAGTTCTTTTTTAGTCAGTTTTACAGGAATAGTTATACTCTTTTCATCACGAATAATACCGACTTTAATTTCATCATTCGGGCGTTTTGTGTTGATGTAAGAAGTTAAATCCGCAAATGACATGATGCTTTTCGCATCTAATTTCTGAATAATATCGCCTTTTTTAAGCCCTGCTTTTTCAGCACCAGAATTTTTAGAAACCTTATTTATTAAAACACCTGTACTTTGTTTTATGCCTAATTCTTTCGAGGTAGCACTGTTTAATTCTCCAGCTTCAATGCCTAAAATACCACGTTGTACATTTCCGTATTCCATCAAATCTTCCACAATTTTACGCGTTAAATTAGACGGAACGGCAAACGAATATCCTACATAAGAACCTGTTTGAGAAGAAATCATAGTATTTATTCCTATTAATTCTCCACGAGTATTTACCAATGCGCCACCACTATTTCCTGGATTTACAGCAGCATCGGTTTGTATAAAGGATTGAATTCCGTTGTTAGACAAATCTCTCGCTTTTGCCGAGACAATTCCGGCTGTAACGGTCGAAGTCAAATTATAAGGATTTCCAACTGCCAAAACCCATTCGCCAACTTTCAGGTTGTCTGAATCGCCAAAAGTAGCATAAGGTAACTTTTCGTCGGCATCTATTTTTAGTAAAGCAATATCCATTTTGCTGTCTGTTCCAACCAGTTTTGCTTTGTATGTTTTATTACTATTTAAAGTAATTTCGAGTTCTGTAGCATCTTTTACCACATGATTGTTGGTTACAATATAACCATCGGCACTAATAATTACGCCCGAACCTGTTCCAACTTGTGTTTGCTGACCGCCACCGCCACGAGAACCATAAAAATATTCCATCATAGGATTACTCGGAACGTTATAAACAGTCATGTTTTTTACGTGCACCACCGTGTGAATCGTATTTTCGGCAGCAGTCGTAAAGTCGATATTTTCGGCAGTAAGTCCTGCATTTTTGGCATAATTACTGCTCGCAATCGACAATTTAGAGGAATTTCCCTCTTCCATAAATAATTTGTAAGCACCCAGCGTTGTAGCTCCGCTTAACAAAGACACAAAAAATAAACTCGCAAATTTTTTCATAGTTAACTATTTTTAGATTTTATATTCTAAACGTAAATTTAGAAATTTGTTGTCATCAGAAAAACAGTTTAACGCTCGTTTAACAACTTTTAACTTAACATTAATATTTGTACTTTTGTAATAGTTTTTAGGAGCACAACATTGTAGTTTCTAAGAACATCGTTCCTGCTGTACGTTGCAATCTTTTTATTTTGTCCTTCGACTCCGCTCAGGAAGACAAAATAAAAAGGATTTCCACTTCCATCAGGGCTAAAATTCAAATTAGTCGTTCTAACAGCCGAATAACCAATAAAATGAAACTCTACAAATACCAAGGAACGGGAAACGATTTTGTTATGATAGACAACCGTTTGCAAATATTTCCGAAAGAAAATACAGCACTCATTGAAAAACTTTGCGATAGAAGATTTGGTATTGGAGCCGACGGTCTTATTTTGTTAGAAAACGACGAATCGACCGATTTTAAAATGGTTTATTACAATTCCGACGGAAACCAAAGTTCTATGTGTGGCAACGGAGGACGATGTTTGGTCGCTTTTGCAAAAAAACTAAATATAATTAGCGATAAAGCAACATTTATTGCTGTCGACGGATTGCATCATGCTTCAATCGATGAAAACGATATCGTTTCACTACAAATGAAAAATGTAGATGTAGTAAATATTCATGATAATTATATTTTCTTAAATACAGGATCACCACATCACGTTCAGTTTGTTGATGATTTAGCTGGTTTTGATGTCAAAAATGAAGGAGCAAAAATTCGCTACGGTGATTTATACGGAAAAGCAGGAAGTAATGTAAACTTTGTAAGTCAAATTTCCGAAAATGAATTTTCAATTAGAACCTACGAACGTGGTGTAGAAGATGAAACACTATCTTGTGGAACAGGAGCAACCGCAACTGCAATTGCCATGAAGGCAACTGGAAAAACCAATGCAAACAAAATTATTATATATGTACAAGGCGGAAAACTCGAAGTTTCATTTAATGAAGAAAATGGAATTTTTACAGATGTTTTTTTAACAGGACCAGCAGAATTTGTTTTCATAACAGAATTAACTATCTAAATAATCTATTTTGATTACATTAAAAGGGAATAATATTTATTTGCGAGCTTTAGAACCAGAAGATTTAAACTTCGTTTTTGGTATAGAAAACAATGAAACTATTTGGGAAGTTAGTAATACACAAACTCCTTATTCTCGGTTCTTAATCAAGCAATATCTCGAAAATGCCCATCAGGATATCTATGAAGCCAAGCAATTGCGATTGGCTATTTGCAAAAATAGTGATTCAAAACCTTTAGGATTAATAGATTTATTCGATTTCGACCCTAAAAATAATCGAGCTGGAATAGGAATCGTTATCGAAAATACTGAAAACAGAAATCAAGGAATAGGAAAAGAAGCTTTGTCTCTTTTAGTAAATTATGCATTTAAGAAGTTAAATTTGCATCAATTGTATGCAAATATTGGAAGCAATAATGAAGCTAGTTTAAAGCTTTTTACTACTTTTGGTTTTCAAAAAATTGGCACCAAAAAAGATTGGACTTTTCACGAAGGAAAATACTTTGATGAAGAATTGTTTCAGTTAATAAATACAAAAATTTAAAAAATATACGTTTTGAATAAAAAGAAAATTGCCCTTATCGTTACATTAATCTTAGTAGCTTCTGTAGCTATTTACGGTTATGTTAATATATTTTCAAACAATACAAAATTCGACAAAAATGAATTGTATGTCTTTATACCAACTGGATCAACTTACGAAGATGTGCTTAAAATTGTCGAACCGAATGTAAAAAACATTAATAAATTCAAATTCGTTGCCGAAAAACGTTCTTATAATGAGAATGTTTTCCCAGGAAGATTTTTGTTTAAAAAAGGAATGAGCAGTTTTCAGATGATTACTGCACTTCGTCATAACGAACCGTTAAATCTAGCTTTTAACAACCAAGAAAGTTTAGAAAAATTAGTTTCTCGCCTTTCATCTCAAATGGAGGTAGATAGTACAACACTTATAAATAGTTTGCGAGATACCGTTTTTATGAAGAAAAATGGTTTTAATAATGAAACTATTCTAGGTATGTTTATTCCGAATACGTATGAAGTAAAATGGAACATTTCCGCGGAAAAATTCCGTGAAAAAATGGCAAAAGAATATACTACTTTCTGGAATAATGATAGATTAGCAAAAGCCAAAGCATTAGGAATGACTTCACAAGAAGTGATTACATTAGCATCAATCGTGCATAAAGAAACAGTAAAAGGCGACGAACGTCCTCGTGTTGCTGGTGTTTACCTAAATAGACTAAAATTAGAGATGCCTTTGCAAGCCGATCCAACCATAATTTTTGCATTAAAGCGAAGAGACAACGATTTTAATCAAGTTATAAAAAGAGTACTTTCTGGCGATTTGCAAATAAGTTCACCGTATAATACATACCTAAATATTGGTTTACCTCCAGGTCCAATTGCTATGCCCGATATCTCAGCAATTGACGCAGTTTTGAATGCTGAAAAACACGATTATATTTATTTCTGTGCCAGTGTAGAACGTTTTGGTTACCATGAGTTTGCAGCAACTTTTGCAGAACATGGAGTTTGGGCAAAAAAGTACCGCGAATGGATTGCAAATCAAGGTGTGAAGCGATAATTAGTTTTATAAAAATCCTTAAAAACCTAGATTTCTTGACTTCTATGCTTTGAGAAGTGGATTTAATTTGTAATCATCTAAATTATTACTTGTATTATTGTGAATAACTAATGTTAATTGACAATTTTTCAGTAACTGATCTAATATTAAATTTAAAATTTATTTGAAAGTTTAAACTTACATTAGTGTAATTGAATTTAGTTAGATATCAAAAATATATTTAAGATAAGTAATTGACTGCTAAAACCATATAAAATTGTTAATAACTTCTATAAAACAGTTCATAACTCAAGTTCTATTTGTATAATTTTACTGAATAAATTTTAAAATTAAAAAAAATGAAAAAAGTATTATTATCAGCAGTAGCTGTATTTGCATTTGGATTTGCTAACGCACAATCTAACGAAAAAGGAACTATGCATGTTAATGTGATAGGAGGATTTTTATCAGGAAATTACACAATTCAAGGTGATGAGGCTGGTTCAATTAAAGAAAAAGCAACTGCAACTGGAGCTCAATTTGGAGCTAATTTTCAGTATGGTATTGCAGAAAGTTTTAGTGCTGGTATTGGACTAGAATTGGGTACAACTGTATTAGCATATAAATCTTTTGATGCTGAGAATTACGGTTATACAAACCCATCATTATCTACTTTTAAAGTAAATTTATCAGGTAGATATTACTTCTTGAACGAAGATAAGTTTAATATTTTTGCTGGACCATCTATTGGTTATACAACCGGTAAAGACAAAACTGCTGTTTTAGGGATTGAAATTGGAGATAGTAATAAAACTAAATATTCTGGTTTAAACTATGGTGTTAATGTTGGTGGTAACTACTATTTCTCTGATCATGTAGGTGTTATTTTAAATTTAGGTTATGAAGGAAACAACTTAAAATCTACAGAGACTGATACTTATACTGATTTTGATGGTACTATCGTTACTGATACTTATCCTGGAAAAGCTACACTTGGTGGAGTTAAAGTTATGGCTGGATTAGCTTTGAAATTTTAATCTAAACCAAATTATATATAAGGAACCACGCCATCGGCGTGGTTTTTTTGTTTAAAATTGTTGATAATTATTGTTAATAACTATGTAAGTCTTAATATTTACAATATTTATATATGATTAATTTTAACCTAATTAATTTTTAAAATAAATAAAAATGAAAAAAGTACTATTAACTGCAGTAGCAGTATTTGCATTTAGTTTTGCTAATGCACAAGAAGTAAAATTTGGAGCTAAAGCTGGTTTAAACATGTCGTCATTAAAATCATCTGGTTTTGGTGATACTAAATCATTGGTTGGTTTTCACATCGGTGGTTTGGCTGAAATTAAGTTAAATGATAAAATGAGTATCCAACCCGAATTATTATATTCTCAAGAAGGTGGTAAATACGAATTTACAGATAATATATTTGGAACTGTCTTAATATATAATCAAGAAATTAAATTATCGAAAATAAACATTCCAGTTTCTTTTAAATATTATGTTATTGAGCGTTTGAGTATTGAGGCTGGACCTCAGTTTGATTTTATATTAAAAGCTAAATCAGAAGCAAATGCAAATTTACCAGAATTCTCATCAAAACTAGAAAATAATACAGATTTGTCTAACTCTACTTCTGTAGCAACGTATATTGATACTACTGACGGAAGTGTTCAA
>NZ_JAYSSZ010000100.1:0-13270 GCF_043720215.1 Flavobacterium sp.
ATCAACAATTGCTTTATACTTTCTGCTTCTTCCATAGCAATTCCTGGAATTTCTATATCGCTAGAACTTCCACCAGCAGTAAATATTTCGATTTTAGCCAATCCAAAATATCTAGAGATTACTCCTTCGTGCAAAGCAACGTGTTGCACTCTATTATAAGGAATCACAATAGTGTTTGTAGCAATTATTCCGCTTCTAAAAAGTACATCATGGTTTCTAAACGCAAAACCTTTTTTCTGGAAACTTATTCTAGAAAACAAAACAATAACAATCATTACTACTGCAAAAGCAATACTAATTTCAATTTTAACTGTTGCTAATTCTTCTATTTTATAAAAAGCAAATCCAAGAGCAATCGCTATAATCGAAAAGAAAATAAATTTATTAATAAGCGTCACTTTCCAATAAGAAGGATGCAAAGCAGTAAACTGAACTTCTTCAAATTTAGGAAGCTGTGTCGTATTTATAGTTTCGTTAGTGAAATTTTCCATTTTTATTATGTGGATTTGGTTATTTGTTGATTTGGTTAATCGGTTAACAGAATCAAACGGTTAAGCGATTAACCTTTATGGCAACCATTTCTTCTCAAAATTAGGTTTACGCTTTTCTAAAAACGCATCTCTACCTTCTTTCGCTTCTTCAGTCATATAAGCTAATCGTGTCGCTTCACCAGCAAAAACTTGTTGTCCGACCATTCCATCATCAGTCAAGTTCATCGCAAATTTTAGCATTTTTATAGATGTTGGGGATTTTGCCAAAATTTCTTGTGCCCATTCATAAGCAGTATCTTCTAATTGATCATGCGGGATTACAGCATTTACCATTCCCATTTCGAAAGCTTCTTGAGCCGAATAATTTCGTCCTAAAAAGAAAATCTCACGAGCTTTTTTCTGACCAACCATTTTAGCTAAATAAGCTGAACCATAACCTCCATCGAAACTGGTAACATCGGCATCGGTTTGCTTAAAAATAGCGTGTTCCTTGCTTGCTAAGGTCAAATCGCAAACTACGTGCAAACTGTGTCCGCCACCAACTGCCCAACCTGGGACAACACAAATAACGGCTTTTGGCATAAAACGGATTAATCGTTGCACATCTAGAATATTTAATCTGTGGTAACCGTCATCACCAACATAACCTTGTTGCCCACGGGCTTTTTGATCGCCTCCACTACAAAAAGACCAAATTCCATCTTTATTTGATGGTCCTTCGGCCGAAAGCAAAACTACACCTATAGATGTATCTTCTTGTGCATCGTGAAATGCTTGCAATAATTCGGCTGTAGTTTTAGGTCGAAAAGCATTGCGAACATCAGGACGATTGAAAGCGATTCTAGCAACTCCGTTGCATTTTTTGTACGTTATATCTTCAAATTCTTTAGCTGTTTTCCAGTTTATTATATTCATAAGTATCTATTTTAGTGTAAAAATACTATTTTTGACACTTAATATAAAAGAAACTTTTAAAATGAAAAAATTATTATCTTTTTTAATGTTTATTACATTTTCTGTAACATCATTTTCACAAACAAAATCAACTACTTATACTGAATCTGGGTTTAGTGCAGATTTCCCAAAAGAACCAACTATTCAGAAAAAAAATATAGAATCTAAAGTTGGCAAAATTGACATGACACTTTATACCTGTGAAGCTGAAAGTTTTATGATTATGATTTCAGAAAATAAATTTCCACAAGAATTAGTTACAGCTTTAGATGCTCCAGGCATTGACGGATTACTTAATGGATCAAAAAATGGAGCCTTAAACAATGTAGCTAAACAAATGGGAGCAGAATTAAAAATAATATCTGAAGAAAAATACAGTTACAAAAATAAATTTCCAGCTTTAAAAGCTATTGCAAAGCTTAACGATTATGCTGTTACAGCAATTTACATTATGAAAGGTAATCAAATGTACCAAATTATTTTGATGGGAGATACTTCAAAAAAAGAAGCAATTGATTTTTTAAACTCATTTGATGTTATTGAATAAGAATAAACTTATACAAAGAGGTTAAAGTGTTAAATTTTGAAAAAAAATGATCCTTTATGTATTTTGTGTTTTATTTTTATTTACTTTTAATGTATTGAAAATCAGTACACTATATTGATTTCAAAATTATTAATTCATTCACTGATTTATTAACTTAAAAAGAGATTTTTTGAAAAAAATTGTTTTAATTGTCGCTCTTACATGTAGTGCATTAGTTACAAGTTGTAATAAAAAAGTAGATGCTTCAACTGAAGTACAAATGGCTGATGAAGAGCAAATTGCTCCAAAAGTTGTTGATAGTATAGAAACTGATACAGTAGCCCCTATGGCTGAACCAAAAGATTCGATAAGCAAATAAAGCTTCCATCTTTAAAATTGTTAATAAACCACAGGCAATAAAGCGAATATTGATTTTTATATTGATAACAACCTAAAGAGTTGTTTTTGACAAAAGCACAAAAAAATGTTAGAATAAGAAAAAGAGCAACAGCAGCATATCATATTTGTTCTTTATTGAAAATAATTATTCTAATACAGTTTATTTAATTTTTTGATTTTAGTAAAGCATGTTATTATCACTTTACGTATGTTATTGTTTGTTTCTGAAAAGAAATAAATAGAAAAATGCCAACCTTAGTTTTAAAGTTGGCATTTTTTATTTTATGAATACTCGCTAAACTGACTAAATCTATTTTGTTACCCCAATTATTACTCCAAAATCACCATCTATTTGAGACCATTTTTTTTCAGGCAAATAGGTTCTTGAAACAAATCCATCTAAATACAATGCATTTTTGCAACCTAGGTTTTTGAAATATTCTGCAAACTCATAAAAATTTATTTCTTTTTTAGACATTACAAATACTATTTTATTACTCCGCAGAATTCCAACACCATTTCGGATATTTAAATTTGTCGAATTCTCTTTAAACGCCGAATGAATTTTTCCATTAATCACCAACATTGGTCCAGATTGTGTGGCATATTTTATTTTTCCATTATTAACAAAATCAGTAGTTAAAATTATATTTGGTATCTTATCAGTTGTTATGCAGAAAACTCCGTTTGGTTTAAGATAAAAATTTCCGTTTCCACTTGCTGTATCAATTTCTTTTTTTACAATTTTATTTTCGATATAAAGTCCTTGAGGTGAATTATCTTTTTTATACATTCCACCATTTGTTGCAAAAAGAAGTTCTTTTTTCTGTTTTTTAAGCCTAACTTTCAAATATTCTGCATTTTTAAAGTTTTCTTCTTTTTCATTTTTCCAATAAAACTGAATGTTTTGTTTTTTTGGATTAACAATATAAGTTATAAAACGCTCATCATCAGCATTTACTTTATTAGATTGAGTAAAAAAACCAAATAACAGTAATGTAATTATAATTAAAAATAAAATACTTACTTTTTTATTCATCATTCTATTTACTCTTTTACCAAATATATTCCGTCTTCTTTTATCTCAATCAGTTTTTCTTTATACAAAGTTCCAATTGCTTTTTTAAAAGTTTTCTTACTCATTTTTAGCACCGTTTTGATGTCTTCTGGGTGAGAATCATCATTTAGACGAAGAAAACCACGACTGGCTTTAAGCTCATCAAGAATAGCTTGCGCACTTGGCTCAACCTTCTCAAATCCTAATTTTGTTGCCGAAACATCTATTTTTCCGTCTGGACGAATGTTTTTTATATAACCTACAATTCTGTCACCAGTTCGCAAGTCGTCATAAACTTCATTTTTGTAAAGCAATCCTTTGTGTTTTTCGTTAATGATAACATTAATACCCACTTCGGTAATATGAGAAACTATTAGATCTACTTCTTCTCCGTTTTCGACAGTGATGTTATCGTTATTTAAAAACTGATTGGTTTTACTCGAAGCAACCAAACGATTGGTTTTCTCATCCATATAAAGGTAAACTAAATAACGTTTTCCTTTTTCCATAGGACGCGCTTGTTCTTTAAACGGAACTAGGATATCTTTTTCCATTCCCCAATCCATAAAAGCACCTACTTGATTTACATAATTTACACGCAAAAGTGCAAATTCATTCAATAAAATATAAGGTTCTAATGTTGTAGCAACTGGACGTTCTTCGTGATCCAAATAAACAAAAACGATAAGCTCCTCGCCTATCTCAAATTCGTTTGGAATATATTTTATAGGAAGTAAAATATCTTTACTAGGATCTTTATTAATCTCTGGCAAACCTAAATATAAACCAACTTTAGTTTCTCTAAGTATTGTTAGCGTGTTGTATTTTCCTATTTCAATCATTTCTTTCCTGAGGTACTAAGTTTTTGAGGTGCAAAGGTACAAAGGTTTTTAAAAACCGAGTGAAATTATCTTAAAATAAAAAAGCGCTTCATTTCTGAAACGCTTTAAATTTTATAAAAACTATTTACTATTTGTTGTAAACACTTTCTTTTTTGAAATGAACAGCAAGCAAATAATATACTACTGCTCTGTACTTGTTTTTGTTAGAACGACCATATTTTTCCATTATCGCATCAATTCCTTTGTCTAAATCAGCACCATCTTTTAAACCTAATTTCTTAATTAGAAAATTATTTTTAACGGTATCTAATTCCGATTGTTGTGAACCTGAAACTGTTGCAGCATCTGCATTATAAATAGATGGACCGCAACCTATTGTTACTTTAGTCAATAAAGCCATGTCTGGAGTTACACCACATTTGTCTTTTAAATCTGCTGCATACTTAACGATTAACTCATCTCTTTTGCTCATAATAAATAATTTATTGTTATGTTGTTAGTTATATTGAAATCAAATATAGGTTTTTTATATTTTATTAAAAAATGTTTTTTTAATAAAATATAATCTAAGTTAGGTTATTAAAATACTCATTCAAAACTAAATCATTCACTTTAGTTGGCGTAAACACTTCTAGAATCATAGGCTTATCCGATTTTAAGAGAATTTCTAAACTTTCGTTTAATGATTTTTCGTTACTAGCAATTTGATAATCAAAATTATACATTTTAGCTAAATACTCAGACGTTAAACAATGTGAGGTTTCAAAGTATGTATTAAATGTTTTATTTTCTTGATGTCCAGGCAAAATCCTAAAAATTCCGCCGCCACCATTATTTAAAAGTATAATTTTAAAATTTCTAGGAATATAATTGTTCCACAAACCATTACTATCGTATAAAAAACTAATATCGCCTGTAATTAGAATTGTTTCTTTTCCAGATGCAACTGCTGCTCCAATCGCTGTTGATGTACTTCCGTCTATACCGCTTGTACCTCGATTACAAAAAACTTCAATGTTTGTATTAATATCAAAAAGTTGCGCATACCGAATGGCTGAACTATTACTTATTTGCAACTGACAATTTTCGGGAAGTTTTGGCAATATAATTTGAAAAGCTTTAAAATCACTAAACGGAATCGTTTGCGTATAGTTTTGATGCTTTCTGGTTCTTATTTTTTTTATATCTAAAACTTTTTGCAAATAATCACTTTCTATTTTGATGGTTTTAGTCAAAAATTCATTAAAAAATTTGTTTGGAGTAACTTCAAAATGTTGCGATAAACAATCGAAAGTATCATAAGCCCGTAACGTATCAATATGCCAATGTTGTTGTGGTTTGTATTTTCGCAAAAAAGCTTTTATTCGTTTGGATACTATCATTCCGCCAATCGTAACTACTATATCTGGCTGAAAATCTTTGAAATCAGCATCAGAAAACGGCGTAATTATTGTGTCTATATTGGTGATAAAATTAGGATGACGCACATTCGATGTCACTTCAGTCATTACTACAACTGAATCATTAGTTCCTAAATCATCTAAAATAGATTGCTGAATATAATCTGGATCGCAGCCTCCTATAAGAACTAACTTCTTTTTAGCTGAATTCCATTGCTCTACAAAAACATCTAAATCAATTAATTTCTTTTCTTCTATCGGAAATGTGATCAACTTTGGTTTGACCAAAACCTCAGCAACAGTTTCATACAAAGGTTCTTCAAATGGAACATTAATATGTACTGGTCCTTTTTTTGTTACTGCAAAATGTATGGCGGATTGAATTTCAAAATCATTTTCTTCTGATGCCATTTCAAGTAAATTAGCATTATAAATACTATGATTGGCAAATACATTTTCTTGCCGAATTGTTTGTCCGTCGCCGATGTCAATTTTGTTATGTGGTCTGTCAGCAGAAATAACAACTAAAGGAATTTGATTATAAAAAGCTTCTGCAAAAGCAGGATAATAGTTTAATAATGCGGAACCAGATGTGCAAACAACAGCAACGGGCTTCTGAATTTGTTGCGCAATTCCTAATGCAAAAAAAGCCGCACAACGTTCATCAGCAATGCTATAACAAGTAAAAGCTTGATTGTTTGTAAAACCAATAGTTAGAGGTGCATTGCGAGAACCTGGAGAAATAACAATATGATGAAGATCTTTAGCTTTACATATTTCGATGATTTTTTGGGCTAAAGGTATTTTTGGATAAATCATTTTTTAAGTTTCGATAAAGCAAAGTTACAAAGTTGCAAAGGTTTTTAGTAATTTTACTCCATATTTTATTAAAAATGAACATTACTATTCGTCCAGCCACAATTGATGATATGCCTTCAGTTCTAGAAATTGTAAATCATGAGATTTTACATTCTACAGCTATTTGGGATTATGATATTCGAACTTTAGAGCAACAAATAATCATACTAAAAGAAAAGCAAGAAAAAAAATTCCCTTTTATAGTTGCTGAAAAAGATAACAAAATTGTAGGTTTTGGAACTTATGGATCGTTTAGATTTAAGGTTGGTTACAAATTTACAGTAGAACATTCTGTTTATGTTCATAAAGATTTTCATGGCAATGGAATTGGTAAATTACTATTACTAGAATTAATTACTCTAGCAAAAACCCAAAAATTACACACGATGATTGGTGTAATTGATTCCGAAAATGAAAGTAGCATTACTTTTCATGAAAAATTTGGTTTCAAAACTGTTGGAATCATTAAAGAATCTGGTTTTAAATTTGACCGGTGGTTGGATTCTGTTTTTATGCAACTTCTTTTGGAATAAATTTACATTGAATAGTTATTCTTAATCAATTATTGATATTAAGTTAATGCAGTAAATATTTACATAGTTGAAATTTGTGAAAACAAATAAACAAACTATTATGTCAAAAATTTACACATTAAAGAAAGGCTTATTTTTAATTCTTTTTACATTTTTAATTTCTAATTCATGGGGACAAACGGTTTCATTTGCTTCGGCTTTTATAGTAACAAATGAAAACCAAGGCAATTTAAATGTTACTTTAAATTTATCAAGTCCGACAACATCATCTGTAAACCTTGTGGTTAAAACCGCTCCCTTTAGTACAGCTGACACAAGCGATTTTACTTTAACTACGCAAACATTTAATTTTACTGCTGCTAGCGGAACTTCACAAGTAATTACTATTCCAATTATTGATGATATAATAGAAGAACAACATTCAGAATATTTTGTTTTAAGTTTAGAAAGCCCGTCAGGATTAACCATTGGAACAAATGCAACAACAACAATTTACATAAAAGATAATGAAACTGTTGCGCCAGTACCTAATGCAGATATTACTTTAGATTATGTTGGTAGTTTTGATCCTTCTGGTGCAGGAGCAAGTACTTGTGAAATTGTAGTTCATGATCCAGCATCTCAGAGATTGTTTACAATTAGTGCTGTTTCAAAAAAATTAGAAATTATTAATTTTGCAAACCCTACTAGCTTAAGTATTATTAATTCAATCGATATGACAACTTATGGAGGAATTACAAGTGTTGCTGTGAAAAACGGTATTGTTGCTGTAGCTTCCCCAAATGCCAACGAGCAATTAAATGGTTCAGTAGTGTTTTTTGATACTAATGGAACATTTCTAAAACAAGTCACAGTGGGCGCATTACCAGATATGATTGTTTTTACACCTGATGGAAATAAAGTGCTAACAGCAAACGAAGGCCAACCTAACGATGCTTATACCACCGATCCTGAAGGTTCTGTTTCGATTATTGATATTTCGGGCGGGATTGCTGGATTAGCCCAAGCTAACGTTACTACATTATTATTCACGGTATATAATGCCCAAGAAGCTGCTTTGATAGCTTCTGGAATTCGTAAAACAAAATCGACTAGCACATTATCGCGAGATTTTGAACCCGAATACATTACAATAAGTGCCAATTCTCAAAAAGCGTGGGTTACTATTCAAGAAAATAATGCTGTTGCAGAAATAAATCTAACAAACAATACTTATGCTGATGTTTGGGCATTAGGAACTAAAGATGCTAGTATTCCAGGAAACGGAATGGATATTTCTGATAATAACGGACAAGTCTTAATTGCCAATTGGCCAATAAAATCATATTACATTCCAGATGGAGTTGCTAATTATTCGGTAGCTGGAACCAACTATTTGGTTACCGCAAATGAAGGTGATGAAAAAGAATACACAGGTTTAAACGAAAGAATTGCTGTAAGTGCAATTGCTTTAGATGCTACAAATTTTCCAAATTCAGCAGTTTTAAAAAACAACAATAATGCTGGAAGAATGCGTGTTACTAATTTGAATGGAAATACTGATGTAGATGCACAATTTGAAGAATTGTATTCACTAGGAAGTCGTTCTTTTTCAATTTTTAATGCTGATACAAAAACGATTGTATACGATAGCGGTGACGATTTTGAGAAATACACAGCGTTAAATCCAGCATTCAGTGGTGTTTTTAATGCAGATCATACTACAAACAATACTATAAAAGTTAGAAGTCGTGCCAAAGGTCCAGAACCAGAAGGTGTAACTTTAGCAGAACTAGGCGGGAAAATTTTTGCTTTTATCACTTTAGAAAGAATTGGTGGTGTGATGGTATATGACGTTAGCAATCCAAACGATGTTAAATTTGTAGATTATAAAAACAGTAGAACAGTTTCTGCTTATGGTGGCGACAATGGCCCTGAAGGCGTAACGTTTATTAAAGCTGCTGACAGTCCAAACAGTAAAAATTATGTAGCTGTTGCCAATGAAATAAGCGGTACAATTTCTTTATTTGAAGTAAATACATCTACTTTAAATAGTAGTGATTTTGAAAACGAACCAAAAACTTTTGTGATTTTCCCTAATCCAAACGAAACAGGTATTTTGTATTTCAACAGAGTTGCAGATTATGATTTATTTGATTTTACAGGAAAACTAGTTGAAACTAAAAAAGAAGCATTAACAATAAACACTTCAAAATTATCATCAGGTATTTATATTGTAAAAACTTCGGAAGGAATTGTAAAAAAACTAGTCGTGAAATAACTTTTTCTATCCTGAAGATAATACTACCTTTGCATAAATTTAGTATTTATGTCAAACATATATTTAGGATATCATTTTACAGTTGAACCAAAAGAATTGGGTTCAGATATATTAATTGCAGAATTAGGCGAAAAACCATTTGAAAGTTTCATTGAAACCGAGAATGGTTTTTCGGCATTTGTACAAAAATCGCTATGGACAAATGATATTCTTGAGAACATTTCTATTTTAGAAAATCCTGAATTCAAAATTTCTTATACTTACGAAGAAATCGAGCAAGTAAATTGGAACGAAGAATGGGAAAAAAACTTTGAAGCGATTGATGTAGATGGGAATTGTCATGTTCGTGCGCCTTTTCATCCAAAAACTGATGCAGAATTTGATATTGTTATCGAGCCAAAAATGAGTTTCGGAACAGGTCATCACGAAACAACACACATGATGATTCAGCATTTGCTAGAAATAAATGTTACTGGAATGAAAACACTCGATATGGGATGCGGAACTGCTATTCTCGCTATTCTTGCCGAAATGAAAGGTGCTCAGCCAATAGATGCAATCGATATTGATAACTGGTGCTATTTGAACTCTATCGAAAATGCAGAACGTAACAATTGCAACCATATTTCGGTTTATGAAGGTGATGCTGCATTGCTAAAAGACAAAAAATACGATTTGATTATTGCTAACATTAATAGAAATATTTTGCTTAACGATATGCAAGCCTATGTAAATTGTTTGAACCCAAAAGGAACAATACTTTTTAGCGGTTTTTACACGGAAGATATTCCGTTTATAGATGCTTCATGCACTGAAAAAGGATTAACTTTTGTTAAAAAATTCGAACGAAATAATTGGGTATCATTAAAATATGTAAATTAGCATTTAATTCTTAAAGTTTAAAAATCGAATGTCTTAAAGTACTAAAAAATGGCTACAATAGAAAAAACGCAAGTAGAAACTGATGTCCTAGAAGCTGTCGGAATTAACAACGAAATTGTATTATTCAATGACGACGTAAATACTTTCGATCATGTAATTGACACTTTAATAAGAGTTTGCCAACATGACGAATTACAAGCAGAACAATGTGCGCTTTTAGTCCACTATAAAGGAAAATGTACTGTAAAAACCGGTTCTTTAGATGAATTAAAACCACAATGCACTCAATTATTGGAAGCTGGTTTAAGTGCAGAAATTATATGATTTACAATCTAAGAAATCTAATTTATCTAATAATCTAAAATGGAACAATACGGTAAAATATTAATTATAGCAATGCCTATCTTTTTGCTATTAATCATTATAGAAAAAGCTTACGGGTATTATAAAGGAGTTGATTATGCACCATTAATGGATAGTGTTTCTAGTGTAAGTTCTGGGATTACAAATTCTGTAAAGGATATTATGGGTTTAAGTATTTCTATATTAACTTATGAATGGATGGTTTCTAAAATAGCCTTTTTTACTTTAGAAGCATCCGCATTAACCTTTATTATTGCTTTTATTGTAATCGATTTTCAAGGGTACTGGACACACCGTTGGTCACATCAAATAAATTTTTTCTGGAATAAACATGCTATTCATCACAGTAGTGAAGAATTTAATTTAGCTTGTGCCTTGCGTCAATCGGTTTCAAGTTTTATTAATTTATTTACTTTTTTATTAATTCCCGCAGCATTATTAGGTGTTCCTGCTCAAGTTATTGCAATCACCTTGCCAATTCAGTTTTTTTCACAATTTTGGTATCACACTCGCTATATCAACAAAATAGGCTTTTTAGAAAAAATTATAGTAACTCCATCACATCACAGAGTTCATCATGCTATTAATCCTGAATATATGGATAAGAATCATTCTCAAATTTTTATAATCTGGGATAAATTATTTGGCACTTTTCAAGAAGAATTACCAAACGTCCCACCTGTTTATGGAATAACAAGACCTGCAGAAACATGGAATCCAATTAAGATAAATTTTCAACATTTATCCGTTTTAATAAAAGACGCTTGGCATGCCGAAAACTGGAAAGATAAATTCAGAATTTGGTTTATGCCAACAGGTTGGAGACCCGAAGGTTTTGATGAAAAATATCCTATTCATAAAATAAACGATGTTTTTAATTTTAATAAATTTGGAACTGAAAACTCAAATAAATTAATTGCTTGGTCAGTCACACAATTACTAATAACTCTATTATTTATTACTTACTTATTTGATAATATTGCAAAAATTGGCTTACCAAGTATCTTTATTTATGGTCTTTTTATTTTTATAACCATATATAGTTATACTGAATTAATGGACAAGAATAAGTATTCGTTTTTATGGGAAATTATTAGATTTACATTTGCCATCGCCATACTAAATTATTATGGAGATTGGTTTGGATTAGATTCTCTAATTCCGATTGGTACTTACATTGTTATGGGATATTTAGCCGTATCCTTAATTGTAAATATTTACTTTATAAATATAGAATTCAAGACTCAAAATGCATCTTTTATAAATCTACAAAATGAATAAATTTTTAAATTCTTTTTTAATTGCAAGTGCATTTTATTTATCATTAATTCTTTTTGGACAAGATGCTATTGCATGGTATTTTAAGCCTATTTTATTACCTTTTTTAATTTTTACAACATACAAATCAGAAGACTTTAGCACAAAAAAATGGTTGCTAATGGCATTGCTATTTTCTTGGATTGGTGATATAATTCTGATGTTTGCAGACAAAGGAGAGCTGTATTTTATCTTCGGATTGGTTTCGTTCTTAATTGCTCATATCTTATTTATAGTTCTTTTCATAAAGCAAAAAACAGAAAATAAAAGCACTAATAATCTATTTTGGTTAGGAGTTGTTACGGTTTTAATCTATTTAGCAAGTATGTTATCGCTATTATTCCCAAAATTAGGAGAATTAAAAATTCCTGTTTCTATATATGCTTTAACTATTTCAGTTATGTTAGTTATGTCAATAAAGGGTTATTTTTCTTGGCAAAAACCTAATAATACATTAATACTAATTGGAGCAATCTTTTTTGTTACTTCAGACAGTTTTTTAGCTATAAATAAGTTTTACAATCCTATACCAAGTTCAAATTTCATAATTATGATTACTTATATTGTAGCACAATATTACATTACATCAGGGATTTTGAAATTGAATAAAGAAAATTAAAGAGTTATAATTATTTATCTAGAAACAATTCTTTCAATCAAAGACATTATATTTGTTATAATAAACAAAAAAATCAAAATGAGAAATATTCTATATAGCTTATCACTTTTATTCTTATTTACTTCATGTATAAGTACAAAATCGACAATTCGGAATATAGACAATTCAATTATTGGTCCCGAAATGAACGAGGCTTTTGGCAGTTTTATCATTACTAAGAATGCAACTTCAAAAAAATATGGTTTTAATGAAGATTATCCTGTAAATGTGAATTTTACTTCCGTTGAAGATGGATTAAACAATCAGATCCGATTTTTAAATGCTTTAGCTGGACCAAATGGTGAAAAAATTAAGTACGAATTAAAAGATGCTTGTTGCCCTTTTCCAACAAAAAAAATCGATACTGGAGCAGGAACAATAGATACTTTCGAAATAACTTGGCAAGGACAAACCAAACCTGTTTTGCTTTATATAAACAAGTTCGAAAAAGGGGAATTACTAATTCCTGTTGGATTAACAGCAAGAAAATAAATATAATTCATTCTTTATAAACACAAAAAGCATTCTGAATAATTTCAGAATGCTTTTTTTATTCCAATTGAAAACATTTTCTACAACTGAGAATTTATATAATTAGAAATCTCTGCCATTTTAGCATCGCTTAACTTTGCCTTTTTTTGCATTTTTACTAAAATTACTGCCCAGTTTTCTTTTGAAAACTGCTTAGGTGAATTTAATTTATGGCATTTCGCACAATTGTTTTCGTAAA
>NZ_JAYSSZ010000101.1:0-1787 GCF_043720215.1 Flavobacterium sp.
GCTATGCGTGAGGCATATAACGGAAAAGAAGTGGCTGATATTATAAAGAAAAAAGCGGACATAAAAATTGAAATTATCGACGGAAAAAAAGAAGCAGCCATTATTGCTTCTTCCGATTTACATCAATTTATAAAAACAGAACAAACCTATCTTTATGTAGATGTTGGTGGCGGAAGTACCGAGTTTTCTTTGTTTTCTAATGGAAAAATGGTCGCTTCAAAATCATTCAAAAACGGAACAGTTCGTTTGTTAAACAATATGGTAAACGATATTGTTTGGGAAGAAATCGAAAAATGGATAAAAACCAACACCGAAGAATACGATAATATAACACTTATTGGTTCTGGCGGAAATATAAACAAGATTTTTAAATTGTCAGGAAAACAATTAGAGAAACCACTCTCTTATATGTATTTGAATACACAATACCAATATTTGAACTCCTTAACATACGAACAACGTATTGCCGAATTAGCTCTGAATACCGACCGTGCCGATGTAATTATACCTGCATTAAGTATTTACCTAAAAGCAATGAAATGGAGTGGAGCGACTAAAATTTATGTCCCAAAAATTGGATTGTCTGATGGTATTGTAAAAGCAATGTACTATGGGAAGATTTAGGTTCTAAGGTTATGAGGGACAAAGATGCAAAGGTTGATAGAAGTATAAATCATGCTTTTTTGACAATATCCAAAACCTCAGTGCCTTTGTACCTCAAAACCTTAGCGCCTTTTTTATAAATCTAAATCAAATGTTTTTCTAAGCAATTCTAAAGCAGGATTTATTTCTTTTAATCGATCGTATTTTTCCTGAATGGTAAAAGCTTTTTTAGTTTCGATAGATTCGTTTATTTTTATCTCAATCGTAATATTGTGATTGTGTAATTTCCCTCTAATATAACCTAACAAATCATGTTTTTCGCCATCAAAATCTATTTTAGAACTTTCGTTTGGAAGTTCGTGAATAATAGTAGTGCCTTCTAGTTTTGGGTCGTCAAGTAATAATAAAGATTCCAGAATTTTGTATCCCTTATCTCCTAATCTATTGGCATATTTTATCCATTGCTCGAGCATTTGTGTTTCTGTAAACGGCTCAGTTGGTAACTCGTCGTGGTGTTTTTCTACAGGTTTTAGTTGCGCTTCCAATTCTCGTTTGGCTTGAATACTTTTCATAGACAAAGCAGAAAATTTCGGAGCATTTGTCATCAAATTGGATGAAGCAATCTCATCAACCTTAGGTTTTTGAACTACTTCTATAGGTTTCTGAATTTCTTCAACAATAGGATTTACTGTTACAGGTTCCTTGACAGTGGCAACTTCTGAAACATTTTCGGAGATTTGATTAACAGTTTTAACTTCAGTAATTGAAAATCCTGAATTCCGATAATAAGTAGGTGGAATTATATATTGTTTAGCTTTTTTTTTTCTCCATCAAAAGTGATAGAGGCTAATTGCATCAAACAAAGTTCTACAAGTAATCGCTGGTTCTGAGAAACCTTAAATTTTAAATCACAATCGTTAGCTAAATCTATTCCTTGCAAAAGAAAATCTTGTGATGCTTTTTGAGATTGTATATAATACATTTTTTGTGCTTGTTCTCCAACTTCAAGTAAACCTATGGTTGCGGGAGTTTTGCTAACCAATAAATCTCTAAAATGAGAAGCCAATCCAGCTACAAAATGATGACCATCGAAACCTTTTGCTAAAATATCATTGTAAGCCAATAGCAATTCTGGAATTTTATTCTCCAAAATTAAATCCGTTACATTAATATAGGTTTCATAA
>NZ_JAYSSZ010000102.1:0-13037 GCF_043720215.1 Flavobacterium sp.
GTTGTAAGCGTACTTTCAAAATTATCATTGGGATGACCTACAAACAATTCTCCATCTATATCACTAACCCATTTTACAGTGAAATCGACCGGGGAAACACTTAAGTTTCCTGAAAGTGCTATTTTTCCTTTAAAAAATTTTTGCCCGGTTGGAATTTCATACACACCATGAACGCCATTATTATGAAAGGAAAAGTCTCTATCCTTAAGCGGGAGGATAATACCAACATTTATATTTGCTTGAACTTCTTCAACAGTAGGTCCACTTTCCTCTGGATTACAGGCAACAGCTAATAATAATACTAATGCAAAGTAAAAATAAGTTTTCATAGGTTAGGTAATATTATTAAGTTTACAAATATACGCACAACTACTTTCTATTTTAATGATTATTTTTTTAATTGAGAATATCCATAATCTCCGCCACAAAATAATTGATGACAACACGTAAGTAGAAATAGATTAATCAACATTTTTATTTTTATTGTTTCTTTTTTCTACGTTCGTATTACTGTCAATGAGCACGTACTTTGCAATGTTCTGAATTACACAAAAGGGCCATATTAGCAAAAGGCAGCCTTTTTCCCAACTTTTAAATATGCCTTATACGGCTGATGTGTTTTTCTTCAAAATACTCAAAAACTCTCCTCTCGGAATTTCTCGACAACCCAAACTATCTAAATGGTCGTTGTAAATCTGGCAATCTAATAAATTATACTGGTTTGTTTTTAGATAATTTACCAACGAAATAAACGCCATTTTCGAAGCATTACTCAATTTCGAAAACATACTTTCGCCACAAAAAACAGGAAACATATCTACACCGTACAATCCGCCAACTAAAGTGTCGTTTTGCCAAACCTCAACAGATATCGCTTTGCCTAATTCATTAAGTTTACAATAGGATTCAATCATTTCATCAGTAATCCAAGTGCCGTATTGTCCTTCTCGCTTTATGGCTTGACAATTTTGAATGACTTCCCGAAAAGCTTTGTTGAAAGTCACTTGAAAAATATTTTTATTAATAATATTTCGCATACTGTGAGAAACTATCAATTCCTCTAGAAATAAAACCATTCTTTGCCTTGGCGACCACCACATGATGGGCTCACCCTCTTCGAACCAAGGAAAAATTCCGCTTTCGTAAGCCAATAATAATCTTTCGGTAGATAAATCGCCACCAATAGCCAAAAGCCCATCGGGCGTGGATTCGTTTGTGTTTGGAAAAGATAAGTCTTGGGTCAAAAAATGCATAATAAATAACAATTTCAAATCAATATCAAAAAACAAAAGTCATTCTGAACTAGTGATTCTCAAATTAAGACAATACACATTATTCAGAATGACTTCTTTGCTCTTTCTTTTTACTTCTATTCTCTAGAACTAGAAAGGTAAATCGTCGTGCTCTTCTTCTTTAAAGCTTGCCGCTGGTTCAAATGTTTCAGCTGATGGCATTGGCGGCGATTGTGTACTTGGTGCTTGTGCAGCAGCCAAACGCTCTATTCTCCAACCTTTTATACTATTGAAATATTTAGTTTCTCCTTGTGGATTTACCCATTCTCTACCACCTAAATTAATAGATACTTTTACATCTTCTCCAACATTGTAGCTGTTTAATAAATCAGCTTTATCTTGAACAAATTCTATCATTATCGATTGTGGATATTGCTCATCTGTGGTTACAACCAATTCTCTTTTTTTAAATGAGGCACTAATTTGTTGTTCTGCCCCAACCACTTTAATTTTTCCTGTAACTTCCATAACTTATCGTTTTGCTAATAATACTTTCCATGCCGAAAGTACGTCTTGATTATTCAAATATTCTTTTGCTTTCAACTGCACTTTTTGCTCATCATCTGAACTTAAAACACCTTTTACGGCAAAATTTTCGTGTACAAATATAGTAATTTCTTCTTCAGTTGGCAAGGCTTCAATATTTCCTAACATACCCAAATCATTTCCATCAAAAATGGCACTTTCTTTAATAAAATTTGGAATATTATCTACCCCAATCCCTAGTGTTATCAATGGTTTTGGCACTTCAAACAAACCTTGATTGGAACGAGAATACCAGTTTCCACCCAATCTCGACACTAAATCGATTTTATATTGGTCAATTGCTCCTTTTTCATCCAAAATTTCTTCATTAATATGAATACGAACTACTTCACAAATAATTAAATTTCCTGCGCCGCCTTCTTGACCCAATTCGATAATTTCGTTGACTTTACATTCAAACTGAACAGGCGATTCTGCCACACGAAAAGGTTTTACAACATCGGAAGCAATAGGTGTTAAACCAGCTTTTAGAAATTCGTTAATACCTTCAGCATATTCGGTACTGGACAATGAGGTTTGTTGTACGATGTCGTAATTTACTACATTTATAACTACTTCGCGAGTCGCCTTTGCGTTTTCTAAAGTGTGTTTTGTGGTATTGTCGCGCACTCTTCTTGCTGGTGAAAAAATAAGAATAGGCGGATTGGCGCTAAAAACATTAAAAAAACTAAATGGTGATAAATTTGGGTTTCCATCAGCATCTATTGTGCTTGCAAAAGCAATAGGTCTTGGGCTTACAGCGCCTTGCAAATAGCCTTGTAGTTGCGCTGTAGTGATATCTTTTGGAGAAATGCTGAGCATAATTGTTTGTTTTGTACAAAAATAAGAAAAGCAATCGAATAGAAATAATTATACTAAATCATTAATGTCTTTTTTCATATATTTATACACTCAAGAAAAAATATGCAGTTTTCTAATCGAAAAAATACAACCCGCTGGGTTCTAATCCTCTCCTCGTTCCTTATCACTGTGCTGATTTTGTGGAATACCTATACTTTTTTTCAAATTTTTAAAAATGAGGAACGCTTAAAAATAGAATTATGGGCTGAAGCACAAAAAAGCATCAACAATGCTACTTCAGATACTGATCTTGATCTGCCGTTTCAGATTATTTCAAACAACAGTACTATTCCAATTTTATTAACCAATCAGAAAGATAGTATTCTTCAATCTATAAATATTGACGAAACCATTATCAAAGATTCGATAAAAGCAAAAGCACTTTTAAAAAGCTTCAAAAACGCCAACAAGCGTGTAGAAATGGAGTATGTAAAAGGGAAATTTCATTATTTGTACTACACAAATTCTCCATTGCTAAACAAATTAAAATATTATCCTATTGCCTTATTATTAATAATTTTCTTGTTTGGCGCTTTGGTCTACAACTATTATAAAACCAATAAAATTTCTGGACAAAACAAACTTTGGGCAGGAATGGCAAAGGAAACGGCCCATCAAATAGGAACACCATTGTCATCGCTCATTGGTTGGGTCGAAATTATGAAAGCCGATAATGTAGACGAAACGACAGTAGAAGAAATTGAAAAAGACATACATCGATTGTTAAATATTACCGATCGCTTTTCTAAAATAGGTTCGGAACCTGTTTTGGAAGAAAAAGATTTGGTCGAAGAAACCCAAAAAGCGTTCGAATATTTGCAGTCTAGATTTTCTAAACAAGTTATTTTTACGTTTAAAGCACCTCAGCATCAAATCCCAATTTCAATAAACCCAACCTTACATAGTTGGACGATAGAAAACCTAGTAAAAAACGCTATTGATGCCATGAAAGGTCGCGGTTCTATTGATGTAACCATTGAAGATGATGGAAAAATTGCAAAAATAAAAGTAACAGATTCTGGAAAAGGAATTCCTAAAAACCAATTTAAAACTATCTTTGAACCGGGTTTTACAACCAAAAAAAGAGGCTGGGGATTGGGCCTTTCGTTAACCAAAAGAATTGTGGAAGAATACCACAATGGTCGAATAAGAGTTTTGCATTCTGAAATAAATAAAGGAACAACAATTCAAATAAGTTATAAACGATGAATTTAGTTGTTTTTAACACAAAAGGCGCTAAAGAAAAATTTAGAAAATATTAGTTTAAAACTTAGAAAAACTTTTGTGCCTTTTGTGGTTAATTTTTTTACATCCTAAATTTATACAAAAAATAAAAAACGCATGAATTTAAGTTATTGGGAACTCAAAAATTGGTTTACAAATGTAGATTATACGATTGTGGGAAGCGGAATTGTTGGGCTTCACACTGCGTTGCGTTTACGTGAAAAATTTCCTGAAAGCAAAATTATAATCCTAGAAAAAGGAATGTTACCTGAAGGTGCAAGCACTAAAAATGCAGGCTTTGCTTGTTTTGGAAGCTTGTCGGAAATCATCGACGATTTAAAATCACACACAGAAGAAGAAGTTATTCAACTCGTACAAAAACGTTGGCAAGGTTTGCAATTACTTAGAAAAAATCTTACTGACGAAGCAATAGATTTTAAGCCTTTCGGAGGATATGAATTGTTTCTAAAAAAAGACGAATCTACTTATAACGAGTGTTTACAAAAATTACCTTTCATTAATGATATTTTAAAACCAATTTTCAAAGCTGATGTTTTCGAGAAGAACATCGACCGATTTGGTTTCAACAACATACAGGAATATACGATTTTCAATCCGTTTGAAGCTCAAATAGATACCGGAAACATGATGCAAGCTTTATTAAAAAAAGCACAATCTAATGGAATTTTAGTTTTGAATAATCAGACTGTTTCTAGCTTTAATGACAATGCAAATGGTGTAGAAATTCAAGTAAACGATTATAGTTTTACAACAAAAAAACTACTTTTTGCTACCAATGGTTTTGCTGGTGAATTAACAAACAATGCAGTGAAACCTGCTAGAGCACAAGTTTTAATCACAGAACCTATTCCGAATTTAGATATAAAAGGCACTTTTCACTTAGACAAAGGGTATTATTATTTCAGGAATATAAATGATAGAATATTATTTGGTGGCGGCAGAAACCTTGATTTTGAAGGAGAAAACACGTCACAATTTGGCCAAACAGAAATAATACAAAATAAACTAGAAGAAATTCTAAAAACAGTAATTTTGCCCAACACCGATTTCAAAATCGCACATCGTTGGTCTGGGATTATGGGCTTAGGTAATAGCAAAAGACCAATCGTAGAACAATTATCAGAAAACGTATATTGTGGCGTAAGGTTAGGGGGAATGGGTGTAGCCATAGGAAGTTTAGTAGGACAAGAATTAGCAGATTTAATATAATGGCGACAAAAAAAGTAACAAAACCTAAAGTAAAATCAAAGCCAACTCCTAAAAAAGAAAACACCAGTTTTTGGAGTAAATTAAAACGATTTGTTTTCAAATTTATTATGTGGTTCGTAGGACTTTCAGTACTTATGGTTATCATTTTTAGATTTGTTCCTGTGTTTTACACACCACTTATGGCAATTCGGGCGTTAGAACATAATGCCGATGGAAAAGATATGGTTTGTAGTCACGAATGGATGCCAATCGAAGACATTTCGATGAATTTGCAAAAAGCAGTAGTAGCTAGTGAAGATGGTTATTTCTTGAAACACAATGGTTTCGATTTTAGTGCTATGAACAAGGCTTTTAAAAGCAATTTGAAAGGGAAAAAACTAAAAGGAGGCAGTACCATTTCGCAACAAACTGCGAAAAATGTTTTCTTATGGCAAGGACGTAGTTATTTAAGAAAAGCTTTAGAAGCCTATTTTACTGTTCTTATCGAGCTTTTTTGGGGTAAAGAACGCATCATGGAAGTCTATCTTAACAGCATCGAAATGGGTGATGGTGTATATGGTGCCCAAGCTGCAAGCAAACACTGGTTTCACAAAAGCGCAAAGAATTTAACCAAATACGAGGCGGCTTCAATCGCTGCAATCCTTCCAAATCCTAGAAAATACAAGGCAACCAATTCTTCTTCTTATGTAGAAAGAAGAAAAAATAAAACCATAAGAGTTATGCGTCAAGTTGGACAGTTAGAGTATTAAAAACCGACAATAAACACTGCTTTATAAATTGACATAAAATATAAATTATGACTTATAAGTTTTTTACAACTATTTGCTTTCTAATGATTCAAATGGCTTTTGGACAAAACAATCCAACCGAACAAGAATTAAAAAAGAAAAATCAAGAAGCAATAATTGAAGAATTTGTAACTAATGGCGCCGAAAAATACAACTATAATTATCAAATGGCCGAATGGCAAAATATTTTAGATCAAGGACTTAAAAAAGATAGTACCATTGCTTATTTATGGCAACAAAAAGCGATGCCATATTTTAAAGCTAAGAAATATGAAGTTGGAATGATTTATATCGACAAAGCTGTACAATATAATCCTGAAAGATGGCAATCTTATAGAGCATTTATAAAATGTATTTTTGCAAAAACCTATAAAGAAGCGATTATTGACTTTGAAGATTGCAAGAAAAAGTTTGGAAATAATTACGTCATGGATCACACCTATAACTTTTATATTGGTTTGTCCTTTTTGCAACTTAATGAATTTTCAAAAGCCGAAATACTCTTCAAAGATTACATAGAGGATATCTATAAAAACAGGCAAGGATTAGAACATCCAACAGCTCTTTTTTATTATGGAATTTCAAAATATGAGCAAAAAAAATGGAACGAAGCAATAGTTGAGTTTGACAAAGCACTAAAAATATACCCAAATTTCTCTGATGCTAAATATTATAAAGCTGTTTGTTTATCAAGGTTAGAAGACAAACAGGAAAATATTTCTAAATTATATGATGAAGCAAAAGAAGACGCAAAAAAAGGATATACAATCAATGAAGACAATACTATTTATGAAACGTATCCGTACCAAAAACGATGGAAAAACTAAGAATTCGAATACCAATCCATTCTTTTTTTAAACCAAATTCATTTTTAATAAATAATAAAAAGAGAGAGACTATTTAATCGCATTAAAAACGATATGAGGAACTTTTTACATATTGTTTTTATTGTTTATTTCAACGTCATAGGAGTATAAATTTTATTCACACATCATAAATTATAGGGTTAAAACACTTAATAAAAACAGGTTTTTTCCCTGTTATAAAAACAATAAATAGCTAAATATTTGTATCAACAAACAATTAAAATATTTAACTATGAAAACAATACTCTACCTCGTTTTGATTGTGTTAATTAGCGGATGTTCAGTTATAAAAACTTTGGATAATTTGCCAGACACAGTAAATAAGACAGAAAATTTAATTGATGACGCTATTGCGGAAATTTCAACCCAATCTAGTAGTTGGCAAACTACTTTACAGAAATTAGAGAATAAATTAGTTGATGATGCTCAAAGTACTATTAAAACAGAAGTACAACAATTAGCCAACAGAACTATTGCTGCAAGCGGAATTGAACTACGCTGTAATTCTGATTTCTTAGGGACTCGTGTTATTCAGGGATTACAACGAATTAAAGCAGAGTTATTAAATCAATCTATTCCTGAAAGAAAACCAGTTTTCTGTCAAGTAATTCCATCCGAAATACGCATGTCTTTAGCACCTGACAGAAGGGATAAAATTGACATTACTGGTTATGATTTTGATAATCAACCCAATTTAAAATTATTTTTATATTCAAATGGCCAAAAAACAGCCCTTACTCAATATATTAACAGACTTACTCATTATCAAATTGTCCTTAATCTGGGTAATAATGGCGTTACATTAAATCAAAATAGTGATAGGATCACTTTAGAATATAACAACCAAGAATTATCATCTATTGCAGTTATTCAACCTCAAATTCCAAATTGTGAAATTGAAGATTATTCTATTCCTACATCAACATTAACATTTATTCCTCCTCATATTCAAGGCGATACAGATTTTTTCGGACATGGACCAAGAATTGACTCTGATGTTAATGCTTTTATTGAAAATAATACAATAAAAGTCAGAGTGTATATGAAAGCACAAGAAACTGCTTGGGATAACACTAAAGCTGAAGGTTTTAATGTTTTTACTCTATACACAGCTCCTTCCAATAGAAAGATTATAAGTATTGTAAGCGACGATTCTTCTTCACAAAGCTATACAGATGGAAACCTTGAAGCAGATTATTTTCAACAAGGATCTGGAGAGCTTGTAAAACGTTTTGTTTTTACTGGAGATACAGCTTGGGGTGGGGAATCAGGAACAAAAACTAAGGTAGATGTAGAACTAAATAGGCTTACTATACGCTTAAAACAAGTGGGTAATTGTATAGATTAATTTTCAGGAAGTTAACATTCAAAAAATGCTTCATAAATTAAACCATGATTATGGAATAAGAGCCAATAAATCTAGCTAGTAAACTTAAATTCTGCAAGGCTTTAATACTTGTTTATTTGAGACATATTGCGTGGATAAAATGGATAAATCTGTGTAAATTTTTTAGAATGTGAAAGGCAAGTACGCTAAAGTCATGGTTTTATATGATTGCACACATTTTAACTATAATGAATACAATAATTTTTTGGCTACATTTTTGATAAGGATTTAAGAAGAAAACCGTTAACTTTCTTAAAAATTGTCCTTATGAAAAACGCACTCGTTTATTTCTCTCTTTTATTTTTTGCCGTTTCTTGTAAAGACGCAGCTGCTGAAGCTCCTTCTAAAGTTGTAATGATGGATATGGCGGCTCCAGTCACAGAAGAAGCGGCTCCAGCAATGGAAGTAGCAGCATCTGCTGAAGCAATTGTTGTAAATTCTCCTCAAAAAACATCCGAAACTAAAATAATCAAAACTGGAAATCTTCGTTTCGAAAGCTCTGATTTAGAAAGTTCTTTTCAAACGATTCAAAAATCAGTTACAAAACATAAAGCCATCATTCAAAATGACAATTCTGGCAAAGATGATTATTCAGTTTACCGAAATTTTACAATTAGAATTCCAAATCAAGATTTTGATGCTTTTATTAGCGAAATAAGTCAAGGTGTTTCCCATTTTGACAGAAAAGAAATCTCACAACAAGATGTAACCGAAGAGTTTATTGATATTGAAGCCAGAATGAATGCAAAAAAGAAACTCGAAGCACGTTATCTTCAATTGCTAACCAAAGCCAATAAAGTTTCGGAAATGCTAGAAATAGAAAAACAACTAGCCGAAATTCGTGAAGAAATAGAAGCCAAAGAAGGTCAGCTAAAGTATATGCAAAGTCAAGTTTCTATGAGCACTGTTAGTATCGAAATGTATACGAACAATGCTTCCCAAAGTGGCATTACAGTTTCTTATGGAGGCAAAATCTGGAATGAGATAAAATCAGGTTTCAACGGATTATCAAGTTTTCTGTTAGGAATCATCGGCGTTTGGCCATTTATTATTATTTTCGTGTTACTATTTATCTTTATCAAACGAAGATTTAAGAAAAAAACAGAATAAAAATGATTACACTTTTTAAGAAAAAATATATAATTCCAGTAATAGCAAGTGGTTTCTTATTTGTAGGAGTAAGTTTCAAAGAAGATTTTTTTGAAATTGCCAAACAAATAGAAATTTTTACCACATTGTTTAAAACCGTCAATATGAATTATGTTGACGAAACAAATCCTGGTGAATTAATGGATAAAGCCATTAAAAACATGTTGGTAGAACTAGATCCATACACCGTATATTTTAACGAGCAAGATGTAGCCAAGTTTAAAATAAATAATACTGGAGAATATACTGGGATTGGCGCCATGGTTACCCGAAAAAATGGTAAACTTATCATTCGCGAACCATACAAGAATTACCCTGCAGACAAAGCTGGACTAAAAGCTGGAGACGAAATTATTCAAATTGGCGATGTGAATTTAGCCGATTTTAAAGAAGATGCATCACAACTCCTAAAAGGTGGTAAAAATGCTAAATTAGATCTAAAATACAAACGAAACGGCGAAGTAAAAACAACACAATTAATACTTGAAGAAGTAGATGTAAAAGCGGTTCCGTATTTTGGAAAATTAGACGACAAAACAGGTTACATCGTTTTAGATAAATTTAATGCAAAAGCATCATCAGAAACTAAAAATGCTTTAGAAAAACTAAAAGAACAAGGCGCCACACAAATTATTTTAGATTTACGTGGAAACCCTGGTGGTTTGTTAAGTGAAGCGGTAAATGTTTGTAATTTATTTGTACCCAATAACGAAATTATTGTTACCACAAAATCCCACATTGCCAAACATAACAATACTTATAAAACGTCAAGAAACCCTGTAGATACTGAAATTCCGTTGGCAATTATTGTAGATGGTCACAGTGCTTCGGCTAGTGAAATCGTGGCTGGTGCTTTGCAAGATTTAGATAGAGCAGTCGTTATAGGAAGCCGAAGTTTTGGAAAAGGATTGGTGCAACGCCCTATCGATTTAACGTATGGAACCCAACTAAAAGTTACTATCTCTAGATATTACACTCCTTCAGGAAGATGTATTCAGGCACTAGATTATTCTAAAAAAGATGCAAACGGAAAAGCCATTCGTACTGAAGCAAAAAATTATAATACTTTTAAAACCAGAAAAGGCAGACCTGTTTACGATGGTGGTGGCGTTTTACCAGATGTAGAACTCGAAGAAACAAAAACCAATACTATTATTGATGCATTAGTAAAAAACGATGCGATTTTTAATTTTGCGACACAATATTATTATAAAAACACAGCTCTTGGCGACAAGATCCCAACACTAACAGATGCAGATTTTGCAGATTTTACTTAATGGCTTCATCGGTTTGGGCTTTATTGATTTCTTTGACCAATTCGTCGGGAATATCAATAAAAAACAAACGGGGAATGGAAGTCAACTGATATTTTTTAGTAATGGGTTTCAAGCCCGGAACGATAGGCACATTAATACCTGCTTTTCTGCACTCGTCCACGTATTGAAAATACTTTTTATTGTTGAAAAACATTTGCGTAACGATATAATTGGCGCCTGCATCCACCTTTTCTTTGGTATAATCTAAGTCTGTTTTTAAGCTCGGCGCTTCAAAATGCTTTTCTGGATAACCTGCAATGCCAATACAGAAATTGGTTTTTTCACCATTGGATATGTTGGGGTCAAGATACTTTCCACAATTCATATCGGCTACTTGTTTCACCAAGTCGAGCGCATAAGCATGCCCTTCGGGATGAGGGAGAAATTTGTCCTCAAATTTGGCGGCATCCCCTCTCAATGCCAATACATTATTGACATTCAAAAAATTCAAATCAATCAAAGCATTTTCCGTTTCTTCTTTCGAGAAGCCCCCACATATCAAATGGGGCACAGCATCTACGCCGTAGCGGTGCATGATGGCGGCGCAAATACCGACAGTACCCGGGCGTTTGCGGATAGCCGTTTTTTCATAATAGCCACTGGGGCGTTTGCGGTATATAAATTCTTCACGGTGATAGGTGACATCAATGAAGGGTGGTTTAAATTCCATTAAGGGGTCAAGCGTATTAAAAATGGCTTGCATAGATCCTCCTTTTAGCGGCGGTAATACTTCAAATGAAATTAAGGTATTGTCCTTTGCCGCTTCAAAATAGTCGGTTACTTTCATAAATGTTTGGCTTGTAAAAAAAATATGGTTAAAAGAAGTGCAAATTTACAAGAACTCCCACACTAATTAATCGTATAAACGGAGAAATAAATAAAAAAATCTCTTTACTATGCAATATCACAGGAATCGGGTATTTTTTCATTTTTAAAATTACTAATATGTTACTTGAATTAGCTACATATTGCTATTTAAGCGACGTTATTAAACAGTTAAGATTATTTTTGCCCTACTTTTTATATAAAAACCCTCTACATTAAATGTCACAAATCAATGACTTTAAAAGAAAAAGGCAGGCAATAAGGCACTCCCCTTGCATACCTTATTGCAATCATTACCATAAAAAAATGTAAAACAATGAAAGCTAAATCAATTATTTCAAGAAGTACAACATCGCTGGAAAGCAACTTGCTCAATTTGCTAAAAGACGGTTATCGCCCCACATTAGGCATCGTCTTTTGTTCTTCAAAACAAGATTTTAAAGAAATTAGCTCAATTTTTGACAACTGCGGCATTGATCTACTCGGGTGCACAACGGCTGGTGAAATTACGGATGATACTTTAACAGAAAACTCTATTTCCTGTTTATTAATGGACATATCGAAGGATAAATATCGCCTTCATTTTGTTCGGAATACGGAGGGGGTCCTTGAAACAGGTTCTACTTTACGACAATTTGCGCAAGAAGCTTTTACAAACCCTGCCATGATAGTGTGTTCAGCAGGGGTTTTAAACGATGGAGAGAAGGTTGTGGAGGGTTTGAGACAAGGCACACAGCGTGAAATTCCACTTTTTGGCGGTTTGGCAGGTGACGATTTGCAGATTTTGAATACGCATATTTTCACCCGCAAAGAATATACAAATGATGGCATGGCGGCTATCGTGTTTGATAATGACAAAGTTGAAATCAAGGGCTTGGCTACCAGTGGCTGGGAGGCTTTAGGCTCTGAAAACACCGTAACACATGCGCAAGGCAATACTATTTATACCATCAATAACGAACCAGCTTTAGACTTTTTCGTCCGCTTTTTTGGCGCTAAAGAAGATATGGACATGAAAGGTAAGCCGCTTTCTACGGTTTCAGCGCAATATCCTTTGCAAGTGATGCGCGATACGGATTATGCGGTCTTACGCAGCCCCATTTATGGGGATGAAAACAACCGTTCTTTAACCTTGGTAGGCAGCATAAAAGAAGGGGATAAATTCCGTTTCTCTATTTCACCGGGTATAGAAGTTATTGAAAAAACAGTAGCAGAGTTTCAGTCTTTTAAAAATGAAATACCCGATGTGGATGCCCTTATCCTGTTTTCTTGCAAAGGTCGTCATGCTGCTTTGGGTCCTTTTATTGAAGATGAAATTAAAGGCATTTATGAACAATGGAATAAGCCCATGATTGGTTTTCTAAGCTATGGTGAAATCGGCAATTTGGGCAATGGCGTTTGTGAATTTCACAATGGAACGTGTTGTTTGGTGACTATAAAAGAAAGAAATTAGTAACTGTTTGGCACACGTAGCTTCGGCTTTAGCCGAAGCTACGTGTAATGTGGATAAAATAAGAATTAAAACGAATTAAACGCTCTAAATTTTACTATCCGTTATGAAAGATATTTTTCAG
>NZ_JAYSSZ010000103.1:0-12907 GCF_043720215.1 Flavobacterium sp.
CTATATTTATTGCATTGGGAATAATTCCTTCACTACACTCATCTTGGGTTCGAACATCTAGAATAACTAGATCTTTATCTTCTTGAGCTTTTGCCCACCATTCTTCTTGTGATAAATTCATTTTTTTAATTTTTGTCAAAAATAATAAAATCTAAAGTAAAATCTGTTAAAAATAATTTAACAAAAATTTAATACACATTTGTATATACAAATAAAAAATAGCATTACATTTGTATATACAAATTTAGTAATAGAAACTATGAAAATAGAAGAAGAAATAAAAAGTACAATTCCAATGGATATTGCTAAAAAAGTATTACTTAATATTTCATTTACAAAAAATGTTTTGCACGACAATTTTCAGGAAATAATAAAACCTTACGATTTATCCGGAGAGCAGTATAATGTTTTGAGAATATTAAGAGGTCAAAAAGGAAAACCTGTAAACATGTGTGATATTCAGGAAAGAATGATTGCAAAAAACAGTAATACAACAAGATTAATTGACAAATTACTTTTGAAACAAATGGTTACTCGTAGCGAATGTCCCGCAAACAGAAGAAAAATAGAGGTTCTAATTACTCAAAAAGGGTTAGGTGTACTCGCAGAACTTGATCCTGTTGTTATAGAACACGAGAAATATTTTGCAAACAAACTAACAATCGAAGAATTAGAACAATTAAACAATTTATTAGAAAAATATAGAAATTAATTATGAGTACATTTATTGAAAATCAGAATTGGCGTTATGCCACCAAAAAATTTGATACTTCTAAAAAAGTATCAACAAAAGATCTAGAAATACTTAAAGAAGCAATTCAATTGAGTTCTTCTTCATACGGTTTACAACTTTATAAAATTATAATTGTTGAAAATCCAGAAATAAGAGCAAAATTACAACCAGCCTCTTGGGGACAATCCCAAATTGTTGATGCATCACATCTATTCATTTTTGCAAATCAAACCAATGTTGGAGAAACAGAAATAGATTCTTACATACAAAATATTGCTCAAACTAGAAACTTACCTATCGATGCATTATCTGGGTATGGCGATTTTATGAAAGGTGCAATAACTCCGTTATCTGAAGAAGCAAAAAATATTTGGACAGCAAAACAAACTTACTTAGCTTTGGGAAACTTGCTTAATGCAGCTGCCGAACTAAAAATAGATGTTACTCCAATGGAAGGTTTCGACCCAAAACAATATAACGAAATCTTAGGCTTAGACAAACTAAATCTTAATGCAGCAGTTGTTGCGGCAGTAGGATATCGCCATGACGAAGATGCTACACAACATTATAAAAAAGTAAGAAAATCTAACAAAGATTTATTTATAACTATTTAATTATTAACAACTAAATTTAAAACAAATGAAAAATTTAAAATCAATTGCATTAGCAGTAATCGTAGCAGTAAGCACATTGACAGCTTCTGCACAAACAACAAAAAAAGTAGATGTTTCTAAAAGCAAAGTACTTTGGTTAGCCAAAAAAGTAGGTGGTCAACACAGTGGTGATATTGCACTAAAAGACGGAGCTTTAGTATTAAAAGGTAAAAAAATAATTGGCGGAAACTTTACTGTCGACATGACAACTATAAACACTACAGATTTAACTGGTGAATACAAAGGAAAATTAGACGGTCACTTAAAAGCTGATGATTTTTTTGGTGTAGAAGCTAATCCAACAGCTACATTAGTTTTTAAAACTATTGGACTAAAGTCAAAAAACAAATATACAGTTACTGCAGATTTAACTATTAAAGGAAAAACTGCTCCTATAACCTTCGACTTGGTTGCAAATAATGGTGTTGCAAATACAAAACTAATGGTTGATAGAACTAAATATGATATTAAATATGGTTCTAAAAACTTTGGAGCATTAGCTGACAAAGCAATTGATGACGAATTTGAATTAAACGTTAGTTTGAAATTCTAATTCCGAATAATTAAAAGCAAGTCTCGGTGATTTCTCACCGAGACTTTTTTTTTGTAGTTTTATATTTACAATAGCTACATAATTTATGCATTTTAACGATTATATTTGCATTTCATCTATAAATAGAATATTTTTATATCTCACAAAGTAAATACTTTAGCTATGAAAAAGATTCTTTTAATAATTGTAATCTCTATTTTCAGCCAAAACTTATTGGCACAGCAAAATGTAGGGATAAATGGTAATAGTAATTGGACAAATTTATGGACAAATTTTACTCCAAAAACTACAGATTATAAAGAAGCAAACGAAATCCTTTTCGGAAATATCACAGAAAATAAAACACTTTATAAGAAAAACATTTACTTATTATCTGGTGTAGTTTGTGTAAAAAACAACGCAATACTTACTATAGAACCAGGAACAGTTATAAGAGGTGATATAGAAACTGTTGGAACATTAGTTATTACAAAAAATTCTAAATTAATTGCAAATGGTATCGAAACTGATCCAATTGTTTTTACTTCAAATAACGAAGCAGGAAATAGACGTGCTGGAGATTGGGGAGGAATTGTTATTTATGGAGATGCGCCTACAAATGCAGTTGGTGGTTTTTCTAACTTAGATTTCCTAAATTCAAGTGAAAGCGGAATATATGGAGGTAGTAATGTAGACAGTGATTCAGGAATCTTAAATTTTGTTAGAATAGAATTTGCTGGTAAAAGAGTTAATTCTGAAAAACAATTTAATGCCTTATCTATTGCAGGTGTGGGAAAAAAAACTATTTTAAATAATATCCAGGTAAGTTTCTCAGATGATGATTCATTCGAATGTTTGGGAGGAAATGTTTTCCTTAATAATCTTGTGTCTTATAGAGCTACCGATGATGATTTTGATTTTACTCAAGGTACACAAGCAACAATATCAAACAGTTTAGCATTAAGAAATCCTTTTAATTCAGGTGTTGAAATTTCAAGATGTTTAGAAATAAGTTCATATGATAAAAAGGAAAATACTGATTTTAGTAAAAAACCAACTGCTGTTTTAGCAAATAATTTATCTTTAATCAATTATGAAGAAAACTCAAACGGACTAGTAAAAGAAGCAATCTATATAAAAGAAAGTGCTAGTTTAAAACTTCAAAACAGTTTAGTTTATGGCTTTGCTGAAGGAATAATATTAGACAACAAAATAGGTGTTAATGATGAAGTTGCTAAAAAAATAATCTTTGATAACGTTGAATTTATTTCTTGCAAATTAGTTGCGAAATTTGAGAGTTTAGACAAAGAATTAGTCTTCAACAACCAAACAATATCAAATCTTCCTCAAACACAATTATTTAAGGAGTCAAGCTTCAAGAAAAATGTTGATTTTAGAATGAAAACAACTTCTAGTTTTGCATACAATAAATAAATTATTTACAATAAATATAAAATATATGAAGCCTCATTGAGAAATCTTAGAGGCTTTTTTTATTTTGATAAAAAAATGAAATAATATTTGCAAGTAAAAATTTAATTACTACTTTTGACATTCAATTAAGAACATGAACACATTTTTAAATACAAATTGGTGGTGGAATAATTTACGTCAAACGTCGTGAACTAATCCTCTATATTGTATTTTTTAAAACTCAAAATATATAAAAAGGCTTGTCAATCACGACAAGCCTTTTTTTTATGTAAAAAACTAAAATATCATTATGAAAACTTATAATCTTAAAACTCAATTCAAACAAATCCTTGCTGATACTATCACGCCAGTAAGCATTTATCTGAAAATTCGTGACAAATTCCCTAACAGCTTATTGTTGGAAAGTAGTGATTATCATGCAAATGACAATAGTTTTTCTTATATCTGTTGTAATCCTATAGCATCAATAAAAATAGAAAATGAAACTATTTTAAAATCCTTTCCTGATGGAACTTCTGATAAAATTGAAATAAATAATCAAACCAACATTCCAAACGAAATTGAAAGATTCAAATCTCAATTCAAATCGGAAAACAATGATTTCAAATTCATAAATAATGGATTGTTTGGTTATATTTCTTATGATGCGGTACGTTATTTCGAAAAAATAGAAATTTCGAAAAAAGAAAATGATTTACAAATTCCTGATATTTATTATGCAGTGTATCAAAACATCATTGCGATTAATCATTTCAAAAACGAAGCCTATATTTTCTGTCATTCCTTAACAGATGAAAATAATATTAATGAAATCGAGCAATTATTGCAAACACGTAATTTACCAGCTTACTCTTTTTTTAAAACCGATGATAAAAAATCAAATTTAACCGATGAAGATTTTAAAAATAATGTGGCTTTAGCCAAAAAACATTGTTACCGTGGCGATGTTTTTCAATTGGTATTATCAAGACGATTTACACAAGGGTTTAAAGGAGATGAATTTAATGTTTATAGAGCTTTACGAAGTATAAATCCTTCCCCATATTTATTCTTTTTTGATTATGGAGATTTCAAAATTATGGGTTCATCGCCCGAAGCACAATTGGTCATAAAAGACCGAAAAGCCGAAATTCATCCCATCGCAGGAACTTTCAAACGAACTGGAAACGACGAACAAGATGCCATTCTAGCTAAAAGTTTATCCGAAGATGTAAAAGAAAATGCCGAACATGTGATGTTAGTAGATTTGGCTCGAAATGATTTAAGCAGACAAAGTCATCAGGTGAAAGTAGAAAAATATCGTGAAGTGCAATTTTTTTCCCATGTTATTCATTTGGTATCTAAAGTTACAGGACAAATACACGAAAATTCTTCTACAATGAAAGTCGTAGCTGATACTTTTCCTGCAGGAACTTTATCTGGCGCACCCAAACACAAAGCCATGCAACTGATAGAAAAATATGAAAATACGAACAGAAATTTTTATGGTGGTGCAATAGGTTTCATGGATTTTGAGGATAACTTTAACCATGCCATTATGATTCGAACTTTTTTAAGTAAAAATCACCAATTACATTACCAAGCTGGAGCTGGAATTGTAGCAAATTCAGACGAAGAAAGCGAATTACAAGAAGTATATAATAAGTTAGCAGCTTTAGATAAAGCATTAGAAATAGCAGAAAAAATTTAAATTTAAGACAATGAAAAAAATACTAGTCATAGACAATTACGATAGTTTTACATACAATTTAGTACATTATCTCGAAGATTTAAACTGCGAAGTAACCGTTTATCGCAATGATGAATTTGATATTGATGAAATAAAAAACTTCGATAAAATACTACTTTCTCCAGGCCCAGGAATTCCAGATGAAGCTGGTTTACTCAAAGAAGTCATCAGAATTTATTCAGCTACAAAGAGCATTTTAGGTGTATGCTTAGGACAGCAAGCCATTGGAGAAGTTTTTGGCGGAAGCCTTATTAACCTTGAAAAAGTATATCACGGCGTGGCTACAAATGTGAATATTCTAGTTGATAACGAAACCCTATTTGATGGTCTAGAAAAACAAATCGAAGTGGGTCGTTATCATTCTTGGGTTGTAAATACTGTTGATTTTCCAGATGTATTAGAAATCACTTCAACTGATGAAAACGGGCAAATTATGTCTTTGCGTCATAAAACTTATGATGTTCGTGGCGTACAATTTCACCCAGAAAGTGTATTAACACCAAATGGAAAAAAAATCTTAGAAAATTGGGTTAAAAATTAAATAATTCAAGTTCAAAAAAATCTTTGTAAATCAGCTAAAATCCACGTCATCAGCGTGCCATTAAAAATGAAAAATATACTCAACAGACTCATCAACCACGAAACGCTTTCGAAGCAAGAAGCTAAAAATATATTGGTGAATATTTCTAACGGAAGTTACAATCCGAGTCAAATAGCTAGTTTTCTTACAGTTTATATGATGCGAAACATCACTATCGATGAACTCGCAGGATTCCGAGAAGCGTTATTAGAATTGTGTATTCCAATCGATTTATCTGCTTATAATACCATCGATTTGTGTGGAACAGGTGGTGATGGGAAAGACACTTTCAATATTTCGACATTAGCTTCTTTTGTAACTGCTGGAGCTGGAATAAAAGTAGCAAAACATGGAAATTATGGCGTTTCATCTATTTCTGGTTCAAGCAACGTCATGGAAAATTTAGGTGTAAAATTTAGTAATGATCTTAATTTTTTAGAAAAATGCATTGACCAAGCTGGAATTTGTGTTTTACATGCACCACTATTTCATCCAGCCATGAAAAACGTAGCGCCAATAAGAAAAGAGCTAGCTGTAAAAACCTTTTTTAATATGTTGGGACCAATGGTTAATCCAAGTTTTCCTAAAAATCAATTAATTGGTGTTTTCAATCTCGAATTGGCTAGAATGTACAGTTATTTGTATCAAAATACAGAAACCAACTATACCATTTTACACAGTTTAGATGGTTATGATGAAATTTCTTTAACTGGAATTACTAAAACCATTACCAATAAAATGGAAGGAATGCTAAAACCAGAAGATTTTGGAGTGAATCTTTTATCCCAAACGGATATTCAAGGTGGAACAACCATAGAAGAATCGGCAAAAATCTTTCTTACTATTATTTCAGGAAAAGGAACTGAAGCACAGAACAATGTAGTTTGTGCCAATGCTGGAATGGCAATTTCCACAGTAAATAATCTAACTCCATTACAAGGATTCGTATTAGCCAAAGAGAGTTTATTATCTGGCAAAGGATTGGAAGCACTTAAAAAATTACAACAATTAAGTTTATAAAAAATGAATATTTTAGATAAAATCATCTTCGACAAAAGAAATGAAGTTGCACTCAAAAAGGCAATCATTCCAGTTTCACAATTAGAAAATTCAGTGCTTTTTGGAAGTAGAACCATTTCATTGAGTAAAATTTTACGAAATAGTAATTCTGGAATCATTGCCGAGCATAAAAGAAGATCACCTTCTAAAGCCGAAATAAATTATAGTTTTTCGGTAGAAGAAGTTGTAAAAGGGTATCAAAATGCTGGTGTTTGTGGAATTTCTGTACTAACAGACGGAAAATATTTTGGTGGTTCTTTAGATGATTTAGTATTAGCTAGAGCTTCTGTAAGTATTCCGCTTTTGCGAAAAGAATTTGTTATTGATGAATATCAAATACTGGAAGCTAAAGCTCATGGAGCCGATTTAATTTTGCTCATCGCTGCGGTTTTAACTCGTGAGGAAATTAAAAATTTATCTGAATTTGCTCAATCATTAGGTCTAGAAGTTTTACTAGAAGTTCATAATCTCGAAGAATTACAAAAATCGATATTGCCAACTTTAGATATGATTGGCGTAAACAATCGCAATCTCAAAACATTCGAAGTCAGTTTAGATTTTAGCAAAGAACTAGCTTCAGAAATTCCTGATGAGTTTGTAAAAGTTTCTGAAAGTGGGATTTCGTCTATCGAAGCCATCAACGAATTGAAATCGTACGGTTATAAAGGATTTCTTGTAGGCGAAAATTTTATGAAAACAGACAATCCAGGAAAAGCTGCTTCAAATTTTATAAAACAATTATAAATTAAAGAGATGAAACTTAAAATCTGCGGCATGAAATATCCCGAAAATATTCTAGAAGTAAGCCAATTACTTCCAGAGTATTTAGGCTTTATTTTCTGGGAGAAATCCAGTCGTTATTTTGATGGAGAAATTCCAAAAATCAATAAATCAATAAAAAAAATAGGCGTTTTTGTTGATGCAACTGTAGAAGAAATAATTTCAAAAATAAAAAAATACGATTTAGATGTTATTCAATTACATGGTGATGAAAGTCCTGAATTTTGTAGAAATCTAAAGATGGAAAACATCGAAATAATCAAAGTATTTTCTGTAAATGATGATTTTGATTTTTCAGTATTGGAACCATTTGAAAATGCTTGCGATTATTTTCTATTTGATACCAAAGGAAAATTACCTGGCGGAAACGGAATAACTTTCAATTGGCAAATATTACAGCATTACAAATTGACAAAACCATTTTTCCTTAGTGGAGGAATCGGATTAAATGATATTGAAGATATTAAAAAATTAAATTTACCTATTTATGCCATCGATGTAAACAGTAAATTTGAAATTGAAGCAGGATTAAAAAATATTAAATTATTAAAAAGTTTCAAGAATAACTTGCAAACATTAAACATTTAAACTTTAAACACAATGAGTTTTCACGTTAACGAAAAAGGATTTTACGGTAATTTTGGAGGGGCATATATTCCCGAAATGCTCTATCCAAATGTAGAAGAATTAAGACAAAATTATCTGAAGATAACAGCTGAACCTGAATTTCAAAAAGAATTTCACGAGCTGTTAAAAGATTATGTAGGTCGCCCTACTCCACTCTATTTTGCTGAAAGATTATCAGCCGAATACAACACAAAAATTTACCTAAAAAGAGAAGATTTGTGTCATACAGGCGCGCACAAAGTCAACAATACGATTGGGCAAATTCTATTAGCAAAACGATTGGGTAAAACCCGTATTATTGCCGAAACAGGTGCAGGACAACACGGAGTTGCAACTGCTACGGTTTGTGCTTTGATGGGTTTACAATGTATTGTTTATATGGGCGAAATCGATATCAAACGACAAGCTCCTAACGTAGCGAGAATGAAAATGTTAGGTGCCGAAGTACGTCCCGCAACATCAGGTTCAAAAACCCTAAAAGACGCCACAAACGAAGCCATTCGAGATTGGATAAATAACCCAATAGATACTTATTACATTATTGGATCCGTAGTTGGTCCGCATCCTTATCCAGATATGGTGGCGCGTTTTCAAAGTGTCATTTCAGAAGAAATAAAGACGCAATTATTAGAAAAAGAAGATCAAGAAAACCCTGATTATGTTATTGCTTGCGTAGGTGGCGGAAGCAATGCAGCAGGTACTTTCTATCATTTTCTTGACGAAAAAGAAGTAAATATCATTGCTGTCGAAGCTGCTGGAAAAGGCATCGATTCTGGTGAAAGTGCAGCCACTTCCGCATTAGGCAAAATTGGAATTATTCACGGAAGTAAAACGCTGTTAATGCAAAGTCCTGACGGACAAATTACCGAACCCTATTCTATTTCCGCAGGATTAGATTATCCAGGAGTTGGGCCAATGCATGCACATTTGTTTGAGACAAAAAGAGCTGAATTTATCTCAATTACAGATGAAGAAGCTATGGATTGGGGTATCAAAATGTCTCAAACCGAAGGTATTATCCCAGCTATAGAAACTGCACATGCTTTTGCAGTTTTAGACAAGAAAAAATTCAAACCGACCGATATTGTTGTCATCAATCTTTCTGGTCGTGGTGACAAAGATTTGAATACTTATATTGATTATTTTAAATTATAAAAATGAACAGAATAAATCAAAAATTACAAGAAGACAAGAAGATACTTTCCATTTATTTTTCGGCGGGATATCCTAACTTAAATGATACCGTGAAAATTATTCAAGATTTAGAAAAATCTGGAGTTGATATGATAGAAATTGGTTTGCCATTTAGTGATCCTTTAGCCGACGGACCAACTATTCAAGAAAGTTCGACTAAAGCTTTAGAAAATGGAATGACTACAAAATTACTTTTCGAACAATTAGAAAACATTCGCCAAACCGTACAAATTCCGTTAGTAATTATGGGGTATTTCAACCCGATTTTACAATATGGAATAGAAGCATTTTGCAAAAAATGTCAAGAAATAGGAATCGACGGACTTATAATTCCAGATTTGCCTGTCGATATTTATGCAGAAAACTACAAACAAACTTTCGAAAAATACGGTTTAATAAATGTATTTTTAATTACTCCTCAAACTTCCGAAGAACGAATTAGATATATCGATTCTGTTTCAAACGGTTTTATATATATGGTTTCTTCAGCTTCGGTAACAGGAAATTCTGATGGATTTGGAACAATTCAAACCAACTATTTCAAAAGAATTTCAGAAATGAATCTTAAAAATCCACAAATTATAGGTTTCGGAATTAGCAATAAAGAAACATTTAATCAAGCAACTCAATTTGCAAAAGGAGCAATTATTGGTAGTGCTTTTATCAAAAATTTGACAGGAAATGGAATTAAAAGTATTAGTTCCTTTATTACTTCCATTCGATAAAAATCAAATTCAAATTCACAATAATTAATCTTATCTTTGCAAAAATTTTCAACACAATGAATTTACAAAATATACCTAAAATCAAGCATTTAGATAGTGGCAATTTCTTTATTCTTGCTGGTCCTTGCGCTATTGAAGGAGAAGAAATGGCTATGAGAATTGCCGAAAAACTAGTAGGAATTACTGATAAACTTCAAATTCCTTATGTTTTTAAAGGTTCATTCAAAAAAGCAAATCGTTCAAGAATAGATAGTTTTTCTGGAATTGGTGACGAAAAAGCGTTAAAAATTTTAGAAAAAGTATCTAAAGAGTTTGGCGTTCCAACTGTTACAGACATTCACACTAATGAAGATGCTGTTATGGCTGCTGCTTATGTTGATGTGTTGCAAATACCAGCATTCCTAGTTCGTCAAACGGATTTAGTTGTGGCTGCTGCCAATACTGGAAAAGTGGTCAACCTAAAGAAAGGACAATTTATGAGTCCTGAAAGCATGAAACATGCTGTACAGAAAGTTTTAGATTGTAACAACCCGAACGTAATGCTTACCGATAGAGGAACGATGTTTGGTTACCAAGATATGATTGTCGATTTTCGTGGTATTCCAACGATGCAAACCATGGCAACTACTGTTCTTGACGTAACACATTCATTACAACAACCCAACCAAGTAGCTGGTGTAACTGGTGGTCGCCCTGACATGATTGAAACGATTGCCAAAGCTGGAATCGCTGTGGGTGTTGATGGAATTTTTATAGAAACTCATTTTGATCCTGCAAATGCAAAAAGTGATGGCGCAAACATGCTTCACCTAGATTATTTTGAAGGTTTAATGACAAAATTAGTTGCTATTAGACAAACTATAAATAAATTTTAAGATTCTAATGAAACAAATATTCTATATTCTTTTTTTAGTAGTATCATTTTCTGGTTTTTCACAAACTACCGAAGATGTTATGCCAGAAAAATATACAGCACATAACAAAGGTAAATTTTATATTTATTGGGGAGGAAATCGTGATTCCTTTTCTAAATCGGATATTCATTTTGCTGGAAACGGATATGATTTTACTTTGTATGATGTTACAGCACAAGACAAACCAAAAGGTTGGCATGTAGATTATGTAAACCCTGCAAGAATGACTATTCCACAAACTAATTTTAGGTTGGGTTATTTTATTAACGATAAATACAATATTTCGATTGGTGTAGACCACATGAAATATGTGATGTTTCAAGACAAAGCGGTAAATTATATAGGATATTACCCTAATCAAGGAAGTTATGGAGAAACTTTAGCAAACAACCAAATTTTACTAACCGAAGATTTTTTGACTTATGAACATACTGATGGTTTGAATTATGTAAACACTGAATTTTCTCGTGTTGACGATATCTCGAAAATTATTGGTTTACCAAATACCGATAAGTTTCAGGTGAATTTTACTGAAGGTGTTGGAGTAGGACTTTTATATCCAAAAACAAATGCAAAATTATTAAACAAAGAACGTCATGATGATTTTCATATTTCTGGTTACGGTCTTTCGGCAAAAGCGGGTTTAAATTTTACTTTTTTTAAGTACTTCTTTATTCAAACAGAGCTAAAAGGTGGTTATATAAATATGACTGATATAAAAACTACTTTTGATAGTGCCGATAAAGCCACACAGCATTTTTGGTTCTTAGAAAAAGTAATAGCTGTTGGTGGGATTTTTAGAATTTAAAAGTTAATCTAATTATGCTGTTCTTGAAAAGCACAAATAATTTTTTCAGCAGGAATCATTTGGTTTGAAGAATCTTCCATTAGTTTTAGAATTCGCTTCATAGCAAAAGGGTTTAGTCCCATTTTAATCCCTATTTCGTGAATGGCATTTTTTTCTCTTTTGTGCAAAACACCATCACAATGCATGAGTAAAGCCAAACGATAGAAATGAATGATTCTATTAAACTCATCTTTAATAATTAAATGTTCCTTACGATTTCGAAACAATTCCATAAAAGATTCTTTTTCGATCCCTATTTCTTGAGAAATTAACAATAGGAAATCGTATTCACGGTCATGAAGTTCGCCATCAATTATGGCAAAAGCAATCATCTCTGACAATAAGCTAATTTTTTCTCGGTAGGAATTTATCATTATTATTTTTTTTTGCAAAAGTAAAATTAAATTTGGAATCAAAAAAGCTCCCATTCATTTTATGTATCTTTGCAGAAAGATTTAATAAAAATGACAAATAACGATATTTTCAAAAAATTGCGTGTCGCATTAATGTTGCGTGATGATCAAATAGTAGAAATTTTAGAATTAGTAGATTTCAGAATTTCAAAATCTGAAATTGGCGCTTTTTTCCGTGACGAAAAACACGAAAATTATGTAGAATGTGGTGATCAAATTTTGCGTAATTTCTTAAACGGATTGGTTATTCACTTGCGTGGAACAAAGGAAAACCCTAAAAACCCAAACGAGGTTTTAGCAAAACACAAAGCAGAAATCCCTAAAAAAGAAGGTTTTGTTCCTAAATCTGATTTTAAACCAAAAACTGATTTTAAATCTACCACAGATTTCAAGAAAAAGCCTACTTCAAATAAGAAAAAACCAGAGCCTAAAGTTCAGGTTGTAGAAAAAGTGAAGTATAATAATGGGAAAAATAAGAAATAATTTTTTTTTGGTAGTTTGCTTTTATTAAAGGATTGCTTCGAGTTATTATCCTGATTCGAAGACAAATAATTTACACCTAATCATAAAGTTTATAATACAAAAAAGCCTGAGCATAGACTGCCCCCAAAAAGTTAGACACTATTTGGGGGTATTTTTATGGAAAGAAAAGTCAAATATGATTATGCATTTAAGCTTGAATGCGTA
>NZ_JAYSSZ010000104.1:0-4453 GCF_043720215.1 Flavobacterium sp.
TACTGTTAAACAAAAACGACAAGGATTATCCAGATGTAGCAATCGTAGTTACGGAAGTCGAAAATTTGAAACGAAATTTATTACTTTTTACCCAAATAAAAGATTTAGAAATTCCGACAATTCTTGTCATAAATATGTCCGATAGGATGTCATATAAAGGGATTTCGTTAGATATTCCGTATTTAGAGAATCAACTGAAAACTAAAATTGCACTCGTAAGTTCACGCAAAGGTCAAGGTATTGATGATTTGAAAAATCTAATTATTAATTACAAAAATATTACAACTGAACCGTGTTTGAATGCTTCAAATATTGATGTTACTTATTTTGATAATTTGCGTCGCACTTTCCCCAACCAATCGTTATACAAATTGTGGTTGGTTATTACGCAAGATGTGAATTTTGCAAATCTAAATAGAAATGAATTACCCAATCCTTCTTTTGCGAAATCGAAAGAAGAGCTAAAAAGATTGCAACAAAAAGAAACAATCAAACGCTATCAGTTTATTAATGATGTTTTGAAAGTTGGACAAAAGATAGACTTGGCTTCCGCCAAAGATTTACGAAGTAAACTCGACAGAATACTAATGCACAAAGTCTTTGGTTATGTGATTTTCTTCCTGATTCTGATGCTCATTTTTCAATCCATCTTCGATTGGTCGAGTTTGCCAATGGATTTTATAGACAGCTCATTCGTATCTTTAAGTTCATGGACAGAATCTAAATTACCAGCAGGAGTTTTAACTAATCTGATTGTACAAGGAATTATTCCAGGTTTGGGCGGAATAGCTATTTTTATTCCACAAATAGCTTTTTTATTTTTATTTATTTCTATTCTTGAAGAAAGTGGTTATATGAGCCGCGTGGTTTTCTTGATGGATAAATCGATGCGAAAATTTGGTTTGTCTGGAAAAAGTGTAGTGCCACTAATCTCAGGAACTGCTTGTGCCATTCCAGCTATTATGGCAACCCGAAATATCGAAAGCTGGAAAGAACGACTAATTACCATTTTGGTAACACCTTTTACCACTTGTTCAGCTAGATTACCTGTTTATTCTATAATTATATCATTAATTATTCCAAACACAAGGCTTTTTGGAGTATTCAATTTGCAAGGACTTACACTAATGCTATTGTATTTATTGGGTTTTGGAATGGCATTTTTTTCTGCTTGGTTATTGAATAAGATTTTAAAAATTCAATCGAAATCCTATTTCGTGGTCGAAATGCCCAATTATAAGCTACCCATGTTTAAAAACGTAGCTATAAATGTTATTGAAAAAACAAAATCTTTCGTTTTTGGGGCGGGAAAAATGATTTTAGCACTTTCGGTAATACTTTGGTTTTTGGCTTCTTACGGGCCTGGTGAAAGTTTTAAAAATGCGAGAGAAATAGTTTCGAAACAAAATCCTTCGGCAGAAAATTTAGAAAACGATATCGCTTCGTACAAATTAGAACATTCTTATATTGGAATTATAGGAAAAGCTATAGAACCAGCCATTGTACCTTTAGGGTACGATTGGAAAATAGGTATTGCTATTGTAACTTCATTTGCCGCAAGAGAAGTTTTTGTAGGAACGCTGGCAACAATTTATAGCATCGAAGAAACCGGAGATCAAGAAGCTACTATTAAAAACAAACTCTCTACCGAAGTAAATCCTATAACAGGAAATAAACTATTTAACCTGGCTTCAGGTGTTTCGTTGCTGCTTTTTTATGCTTTCGCAATGCAATGCATGAGTACACTTGCTGTAACTAAAAAAGAAACAAATTCTTGGAAGTGGCCAGCAATACAATTGGTGTTTATGAGCGGATTTGCATATACTGTGGCTTTAATTGCTTATCAAATTTTGAAGTAATGATACAAGAAATAATCGCATTTTCTTTATTAGTTGTTGCAGTGTATTTTCTGTATAAGAAATTTTTTGTCAAAAAGAAAAGCGATAAGAATTGTGGTGGCGATTGTGGTTGTAAGTGATTTTACTCAAAATCAAACAAATCTTTAACTGAAATATTTAACGCTTTAGACAAGGCTTTTACTGTAGAAATAGTTGTATTTATTTCTCCTCTTTCAATTCTACCTACTTGAGATATAGGAATATCTGAATCGTAAGCTAATGTTTCTTGAGACATTTTTCTAGACATTCTTATCTTTTGAAGATTTTCTCCAAAAAGTTTAATATAACCAATATCTTTTACATTATTCACAATGTAAAAATGAACTTTGTAAAAAATTATAATAAACGCATATATGCGCTAATTTTTTTTATATGTTTGCAGAAAATATCGCAGAATTAAATTTTAACAAAATTTAAGGAGAAACCTCAAAATTATTACAACAAAATCGCATATTCGCGTCTCAATTAAATAATTATTTTGCACTTTCTCCCAACCTTTTATATGATTTTATCCTCTTATATTTACAAACCTTTAACAAAACAAACTAAATGAAACAAAAATTAAAAAAACTTAATAGCTTATTACTCTTTGGCATTGTTTTTATACTTTATTCGTGTGAAAAAGATTTAATTGATAAAGACATTCCAATTAATCATAAAATTAGTTTGAAAGAAAAGAAAATAGATGAGATGATGAAGGATGAAAAATTTGTAAAATCTATTAAAAGTCTTAAAAACAAAAATGTAAATATGAATAGTAGAACAATAATGGAAGATTTTTATGGATTTACCATTGACTCTACTGCAAATGTTAAAGAAATTGTATCTGATGGTAATATTACTTATACTATAAAAGTGGTTAAGGACACCTTACAAATAAACACTTTAAATAATCTAATTGTTAAAGTAGATACTTTAAACAATACTAAAGCCTGTATTGTTACTTATAATTTACTAGAAAATGCTGTCCCATCAACCCATGAATCGTTTAATATTAATTATTCGTCAGTAGAAATAAAAGGAATCAACTATAATTACAATAGCAGTAATACAACAGGGAAATTAAGTGCCGATTGTATTGAGGTAGCAGTTCTAATGTGTAATAACAATGGTTCAGGAGGTATTGGAGCAAGTCATGCTGCAGGTACTGTTTGTTGTTCTCAAGGAACACATCTTTATACAAGCTTCATTTCTAGTTGTACTGGAGGAGGAGGAACAGAATTAACCTCTTCTCCAACAGATACTCCACATGGCGGTGGCGGTGGTAGCGAGCAAGATTCTTTTCCAGACACGCCTTGTGGTAAATTGCAAAAAGGAACAAGCAGTGTCTCATATATGAATAAATTTAATGCGTTAAATACCCAGCAAAGTTTTAACTTGCCGTATGAAACTGGTTTTGTAGAAAAGAAAGTGAGTGGGGTTACTCAATATGTTAGCCAAGCTGCAAGTGGTGCAGATAAATTAACTTTTCCTAGTAATGCTATATCTTACACGCATGTTCACAACAATCAACCAATAACAGATTCTGAAGGACAATCTTATGATGGTGGTGTCAAAATGCTAAGTCCAGTCGATTTACTACAATTAATAACTAAATGCTCAACCGCAGCAACTGCCGCTGGATTGACTCCTTTAGATGTACAAGGGGTTATGATTTCGGACGAAGGGATATTTGCGCTAACTATTATAGACTCCAATATTAGTATTGCGGAAATAAATACAGGTTGGAAGGAATTTGTATCAGAGTACAATAGAAAATCAGGAGATATTATAAATGACTTAAGCTTATCTTCATCAGATAGAAGTGAAAAATTACAAGAAATGATGCTAAACCAGTTAGAAATTCTTGGATTAAAAGACAAAGTAGCTTTGTTTCAAGGAGAGGTAGAAATGGACCCCCAAACTGGTAAAAAAATTAATTGGACTCGAAAAACCTTAAACGTAAATAAAAGATTAGAGGAAAACCCATGTTAATAAAAATAATTATGAAAAAAACAGCAATAATTTTAATCCTATTAGTGACACAATTAGCTTCATGCCAAATCATGCCGTTATCAACCTTAAATGCTCCAAATGGAGCTTATTTAAAAGATTTAGACAATACTTTCTTGCCGTATTTAGGTACGTGGGAAGGAGTTTTGAATAACAAAAAGTATACTTTTGAGTTTGTCAAATTTACTCAACGATTAGTTATGAGATCAAATAGTTATTCTTATTATAGAGATGACTTGATGGGAAAGTTTAAAGTTACTGATTTAATTACAGGAAGTGTCATATACGATAATTTAGCAATAACAAATTATGATCAGTATAGAATTGATGGGACTAATCCAAGTACATCAAGAGGAATTTGCGCTTTTTATTTTACAGACACTGATGCCAATTGCAAAAATGGAATGGAATTTAAATTGCAAAATGTTACAGGACAACCAAATCAATTAAAATATTGTTATTTTCTATATACAGATAGTTGGACAGGTTCAGATTGTCCTTACTATCCAAACAGACTAGCGATTCCTGTATTTTTGCCAAAAGAAGAACTTATTTTAACAAAA
>NZ_JAYSSZ010000105.1:0-12814 GCF_043720215.1 Flavobacterium sp.
TTCATATTCATAACCCAAACAGGATGACTTGGCGAAGATGCCGTTGCGGCAGTCATAGTTCTGGTATATGTTTTTGTTCCCTCAATTTTTCTCAAATTATGATAAAAATTATCAAAAGTACAAGTTACAGTATGTGATGTAGCTGTTGGCTGATACACAAAAGTAGCAATGATTTTTCCTTTAAGTACATTTCCGTTTGATAGTGTACAGCCTGTAGTCCCAAAATCAACTGTTTTTGTAACTGTTGTGCCAGGAGTTATAACTGTGCCAAATGCAGGAACTCTAGTGATTACAGCACAAGTAGATAAAAATGACGCTTGTGGATTAGAATTTCTAAAAGAAAGTGTATTAGAGTCCATATTTTCATATTGCTCACCCACAATATTAGAAACATCGTCATTCACAACATCAATTTTTGCATTAACTCCAGCCTCTTCAGCGGTTATTGTCGTGTTGTCTGTTTCTTTATCTTTAGAACAACTAACAATTGTTAAAGATAAAAATAATCCGAATAATAAAATTTTACTTTTCATAAAATGTTTTTTTTAAAGGTTTAATGATAAGACTTGAGTTTTTTAAAAAGGTTTAATCAAATATAAAAAAAACTTTCACATTTAGAAATTTTAACACTTAAATACTATCTTTGAATACTAATGGATATTACTTCGCAAATAAAAAAACCAATTCTTGAAGAAATGGAACTTTTTGAAAAAAAGTTTCAACAATCAATGACTTCAAAAGTGGCGCTACTTAACAGAATTACCTATTACATCGTTAATCGAAAGGGAAAACAAATGCGACCAATGTTTGTTTTTCTTACTGCAAAAATGATTTCTGGTGGCGAAGTTTTAGAACGAACCTATCGAGGTGCTTTGGTTATTGAGCTTATTCATACTGCAACTTTAGTGCATGATGATGTGGTTGATGATAGTAATCGTCGCAGAGGGTTTTTCTCTATCAATGCCCTTTGGAAAAATAAAATTGCAGTTCTAGTAGGCGATTATTTACTTTCTAAAGGATTATTGCTTTCTATAGATAATGGTGATTTCGATTTATTGAAAATTATTTCAGTCGCTGTTCGGGAAATGAGCGAAGGCGAATTATTGCAAATAGAAAAAGCCCGAAGGTTAGATATTACCGAAGAAATTTATTACGAAATTATTCGCCAGAAAACGGCAACTCTAATAGCCGCTTGCTGTGCTCTTGGAGCAAAATCCATTTCTGACAATGAGATTCAAGTCGAGAAAATGAGAAAATTTGGAGAACTAATTGGGATGGCTTTTCAAATAAAGGATGATTTATTCGATTATACCGAAGAAGCAATTGGCAAGCCAACAGGAATAGATATTAAAGAGCAAAAAATGACTTTGCCACTTATTCATGTTTTAAATAATTGTACTCCTAAAGAAAAAAGTTGGCTCATCAATTCTATCAAAAACCACAATAAAGACAAAAAAAGAGTAAAAGAAGTAATTGCTTTTGTTAAAAACCAAAACGGATTAACTTATGCTGAACAGAAAATGATTCAATTTCAGCAAGAAGCACTTTTGATACTTCAAGATTTCTCCCATTCAACCTATAAAGAGTCTCTAATCCTGATGGTGAATTATGTAATAGAAAGAAAAAAATAATAGACTCTTAAAAAAAAATTAAAAATGAATTACCCAATTTCTGCAAGTAATCCACTTCTTCAATTAACCAAATCAAAAAAAAGATTGCCTCATTTAGTTATTGCTATTTTATTAGTTATGGCATTTTTAATAGTTGGTCAGCTAATAGGGGTTTTTACAGCTATGCCATTAGAAGCAGTTATAAAAAAAGGAACAGATATTACTTGGAAAAGTACCGAAAACCTTTTAGTAATGCTTTTTTTAGGAAATATTCCAGTCATATTATCCATTTATTTATGGATGCGTTTTTATGAAAAAAGATCTTTTAGAAACCTTGGATTTCAAACACAAAAAGCAGTTCCAAATTATTTTTTAGGAATTTTTATTGGAATCATCTTGTTTTGTAGCGTTGTAGGATTGTTATCAGCATTCAATTATATGACATGGGAAACAGGAAGTCCAGCAATGCAAGGAATGACTGTGTTATTGCCAACAATATTAATTTTATTGGGTTTTGTTATACAAGGAGCAACTGAAGAAATTTTGTGTAGAGGTTGGCTTATGCCAATGGTTGGCGCACGATATAATGTTTGGACAGGAATCTTAGTCTCAGCATCACTTTTTGGATTATTGCACGGACTTAATGATAATGTTACAATACTTTCAATAATCAATATAATAGTTGTAGGAGTTTTTTTTTCATTGTTTGCTCTGAGGCAAGGAAGTTTGTGGGGCGCCTGCGGATTGCATAGTATATGGAACTGGTTACAAGGGAATTTTTTTGGGCTTCAAGTGAGCGGAACAGAAACTGGACCAACAATTTTAAACCTAAAAGAAATTGGACCAGATTGGCTAACAGGTGGTGCTTTTGGGCCAGAAGGGGTTTTATTACTACAATAATTTTGTGTATTGGAATTGCTCTATTACTACTTCGAAAATCTAGTTTTACAAAAGAAATTTTCACAAACAACGATTAAAAAAAGTCTTATTCTTTTTCTAAATTAAATATTTTCTAAATCGTAAGATGTTGATTCTGTTGGTAAAAATAATTATTTTAAAAATAATTCGATAACTCATGCAACTATATTACTAATCTTCTCGTCTATGTAAATAGAAGTCTGTTTTGTATTTTAAAAGTGCAAATTAAAAAATCTAATATTAAATTGAAAGTAATTAACTTACATCAGGAAGAAAAAGAATTAATCGAATTGGCTGCCGATAATAATCGTCATGCACAACAAAAAATTTATTCTAAATCTGCTGGAAAAATGTTAAGTATTTGTCGACAATATATTAAAGATATTCATCAGGCAGAAGACGTTATGATAACTGCGTTTATGAAAGCATTTACAAATCTTAAAAATTTCGAACACAAAGGTAGTTTTGAAGGTTGGATGCGACGAATTATGGTAAACGAATGTATCTCATATTTAAGAGTTCAGAAACAGGTTGAATTTATTGACGATTCGCAATATTTAGAAGAAAGTTTCAACAACATTGAAAGTCAATTTTCAGTTGAAGACATTCAATTTCTAATAGATAGCTTACCAGATGGATATAAAATGGTTTTTAACTTATATGCGATTGAAGGTTACAAACATCAGGAAATAGCACAAATGTTAGGAATAAATGAGGGAACATCGAAATCACAATTATCTCACGCTCGAAAAATATTGCAAACCCAAATTGCTAAACTAAAAAATTACGAAAATGGAACCGAATAAATTAGAAAACCAAATACGAGAAAAGTTGAATTCTAGAGAAGTTCAACCTTCGTTACAAGCTTGGGATAGGTTAGATGCAATGCTTTCAGTTGCAGAAAAGAAGAAGCCAAAAAAGCGTTTTGGATGGCTTTATATTGCGGCAAGTATTATTGGTTTTGTATTTGTTGGGTTGCTTTTTTACAATCAAGAAAACACAAGTATAAAAACTAACAATCAAACAATTGTTGAGGTTGATGCCAACAAAAAATCTGTTTTATCTAAAGATGTAAATCAATCAGAAATAACAAATAATTCAAAAGAAGTAGTTTTAGCTGTTGTTGAAACAAAAAAAGAATTAGTAAAGGTTAAAAAAACAAATCAAAAAGCTCAAGAATTCGCAAAAATCATATCAGATAATAAAGAGGTTATTGCTGAAGTTGTTCCTCAAAAAGCGGAAGAAAAGACTAAAATAGAAATTAATTCAACAATACTTTTAGCTTCAATTGAACCTAAAAATGAACAAACAAAAAATGTAAATAAACCCAAATTAAAAATAGATGCAAGTGCATTACTTTCGCAAGTCGACGGCGAAATAACGCTAACTTTTCGTCAAAAAGTTCTTAAATCAATTAATAAAAACTACGATAGCGCTAAAGAAGCTTTGGCTAGTAGAAATCAGGAGTAACAATCATCAAATCAATTTTAAAATTAAACATTATGAAATCGCAGATTCACGAAAACAAAAAAAATAAACTGCAAAGCTTGAGTAGAAATTTAAATATTTACTTAGCAGTATTCTTATGCAGCATTTTGAGCAATACTTATGCGCAAGAAACTTTTGAAGCTAGAGCGAAAGCAATTGCTTCAAACATCGAAAATATCACAAAAGAAGAAAAAGAAGTCTTAAAAAAACAAGTAGAAGATGTAAATGAAGAATTATACAAAAATAATATTACCCAACAACAAGCAGACGAAAAAAAGATGCAATTAGCAATGACATCTGCCAATACTATAGAAAACAGAATTGCTATAGAGGAATCTAAACTTTCAGAATTAGTTAAGGAGAAAATAGAAGGAAAAATTTCAAGTTTAGATACAGTCCAAAAATTTGGAAGAACTTATGGTAAAGGAATAAAAGTGCATGTTGGTGCAAAAGATACCATACAAAAATCTGAAAAAAGAACAACATCACAATTCGTTTTTGCTACGGGTGTAAATAATTTAGTTACTAACGGAAAGGTGGCTAATTCAGATTTCAGATATTTAGGTTCACACTTTTACGAATGGGGTTTAACTTATAATACAAGGATTGCACAAAAAAGCAATATTGCACATATAAAATACGGACTTTCTTTGCAATACAATAACTTACGACCAACAGACAATCGTTATTACCAAACTTTAGGAAACCAAACCAGTTTGCAAACGGCAGTGGTTGCCCTAAAAGACTCAAGATTTAGAAATGTAAATTTAGTTGTTCCAGTTCATTTCGAATTAGATTTTACAAAATCAAAAATAGTCAATGATAAGAAAATATTCAAATCTCATGAAGGATTTCGTCTAGGATTTGGAGGATTTGCAGGAGTGAATTTAAAAACAAAACAGATTTTAGAGTTCGACGATCCTTTTGGAAATTCAGTAACGCAACGAACAAAAGGCAATTACAACACAAACGATTTTGTATATGGCCTGAGTTCTTACATAGGTTTGGGACAAATCAGTTTGTATGTTAAATATGATTTGAATCCTTTATTTACAGATAATACAGTAAATCAAAATAATATTTCGTTAGGCATACGATTTGATTTGAATTAGTATTTATATTTGAGTTCGTTAGTAATAGGAAGTATTTCAGAAATGAAATACTTCCTTAAATACACACTTAAGCGATAAATAACGTTATCTTAACGAGATTAATTTTAATTTTAAATTAATAGAAGTAACTTTGTGCCTCAATTTTTATAAAAAAAACAAATTTATCCCCAAATGAAAAGTAAAATAATATTACTATTGTTGTTCGTATGCTATAACTCGAATGCTCAAAAAACACAAGGAATAATAGGAGAATCTAACTGGTTTAATGGTTGGACGAATTTCCGACCTAAAGCTGTTGAATATAATCAACCTAATCAAATTTTGACTGGAGATATAAAGGAAAATACAACACTTACAAAAGGTAATGTTTATTTAGTAATGGGGACAGTCCATGTGGCAAATAATGCAGTTCTTACCATAGAGCCTGGAACAGTAATTAGAGGAGATTATAATTCTACTGGTACTTTAACTATAACAAAAGGGTCAAAAATAATTGCAGAAGGAACAGAAACGAACCCAATTGTTTTTACCTCAAACAAGCCAGCTTCTGAAAGAAAACCAGGAGATTGGGGAGGAGTAATCCTTATGGGCGATGCTCCAATAAACAGATTTGGAGGGGTTTCGGCATCATTTTACGAACCGAATCCTTTATATAGTCCTTTTGGAGGAACAAATGACGTGAGTGATTCTGGAATATTAAAATATGTGAGAATCGAATTTGCAGGTAAAAAAATTGACCCAAAAATTTCATTAAACGGATTAACTCTTGCCGCTGTAGGGAATAAAACAAAAATTCAATATGTTCAAATCAGTTTTTCAAGTGATGATTCAATTGAGATAGTTGGAGGAAATGTCGATTTTAGTAATATGATATCTTACAGAGCAAATGATGACGATTTCGATTATTCGATGGGTATACAAAGTACGGTAGACAATAGTATTATAATACGTAATCCTTATGCTTCAGACAACACTCGTTCAAGATGTTTCGAAATAGATTCGTATGATAAAATCGAAAATTACGACCCAACAAAAAAGAAAACTTACATTAAGTTGAATAATGTGACTATGACCAATGATGAAGAAAACACCATGGGATTAGTAAAAGAAGCGATTTCGTTAAAAACAGATTCTTTTATCGAAATAAATAAATGTGTAGTAGCTGGATTTTCTAGTTTTATCGCCTTAGATGATAAATATTTAGAAGGTGACAATTTCAAAAAAGTAAAAGTTTATAACTCAATAATAGATAGTTGTTCAGAACTGTTTACAAATGAATCTTTAAGTAAGGCCCAAAATGTAAATGATTGGTTTATGAAAAACGACAAATTATTATATACATCGACTATCGGTATAAATAATCTTTTTATAAATAACAATGTTAAAAAGAAACCAGATTTTAGATTAAAATAGCAATATAAAAAAATATTCTTAATTTAATAAAATTTATCAAAAAAGTGTTTCAGTAATGAAGCATTTTTTTTGTGCTATATAGATAATAATAACAAATACATAATGTGTAAGAATTAATGATTTAACATTCCAAGTCTAATTTTGGAGTGATAAAAAAACCAAATCTTTAATTTATCTACTTATGAAAAAAACAGCTATAATAGTTATTATTTTAATTAATGTATTTTCTTTAAATGCTCAAGAAACAAATGGCATTATAGGATCAGAAAACTGGTTTAGTAACTGGACAAACTTTAAGCCAAAGACAACAGAATATTCTGAATCTACTCACATTATAAATGGTGTTATAGATGAAAATATGACACTTTCTAGAAAAAATACATATCTCCTTTTGAATGTTGTTTATGTAACCAATAATGCCATATTAACTATAGAGCCAGGAACAATAATAAGAGGAGATTTTGCTACTTGTGGAACATTAGTAATTACAAAAGGCGCCAAGATAATCGCAAAAGGGACTCAAACTGATCCAATTGTTTTTACTTCAAATAAAGAAGCTTCCGAAAGAAAACCTGGAGATTGGGGAGGTATAATAATATTAGGTGATGCACCTATTAATAAATATGGAGGAATAGGAACTTTAGATTTTAATCTGAATCCAAAATATAATTTTTATGGAGGATTAAATTCTGAAAGCAGTTCTGGAGAACTAAAATATGTAAGAATTGAATTTTCAGGAAGAAAACTCAATGCTTTAAAAGAATTAAACGGATTGTCACTGGCAGGAGTTGGGAATAAAACAAAAATGGAGTCTATACAAGTTAGTTTTTCTAATGATGATTCATTCGAGTCCTATGGAGGAGATATACTATTCAATAATTTAATTTCCTTTAGAGCCACAGACGATGATTTTGATTTTACACAAGGAACACAATGTAACATCAGCAATAGTATTGCAATTCGTTATCCATTTTCATCTGATGTTACTAGATCAAGATGCTTTGAGGTTGATTCTTATGATAAAGCAGAAAATTATGATTTAAGTAGAAAATTGACAAAAATTGTTGCAAATAACATAACTTTAGTTAATAATGAGGATAACAATCAAGGATTAGTTAAAGAAGCTATTTATATTAAAAATGATAGTTTTTTTGAATTAAAAAACAGTATTGTCTCAGGTTTTAATCAATTCTTACTACTAGAAGATAAAGCTATTTTAAATTCTAATTTAGATAAATTAAAATTTTATAACATAGTAATTAATAACAGTAAATCTAAAGTACAATTAGAGACCGAAATTATTAGTAATCTAATTGAAGAAAAAATTGTTAATGATAATAATAATATACAAACATTAAATGTTAGTAGAGAAGATTTGTTTGTAGAATCCGATGTTAAAAAAATTCCCGATTTTAGATTAAAAAGCAATAATATAACGTCAAGTATTCTTGTGGTAAAATAAATTTAAAAATTTTACAAAAAAAAGTGTTTCAGCAATGAAGCACTTTTTTTATTTTCTAAAAAAATAAACGATTTTAACTTTGTATCTTTGGGACTTTGCAACTTTGAACCTAAAAAAATTGATTTCAAAAGCCACCATAGACACCGTTTACGAAACTGCTCGAGTAGAGGAGGTTATTGGTGATTTTGTGCAACTCAAGCGTGCAGGAAGTAATTATAAAGGATTATCTCCATTTTCAGACGAACGTTCTCCTTCCTTTATGGTATCACCAGTAAAACAAATTTGGAAAGATTTTAGCTCAGGAAAAGGAGGAAACGCGATTGCATTTATCATGGAGCATGAGCATTTTTCGTATCCAGAGGCTATTAGATATTTGGCAAAAAAATATAATATTGAAATAGAGGAAACCGAACAATCTCAGGAAGAAAAAGAGCAAGCTGGCGAAAAAGAAAGCATGTATCTCGTTTCAGAATTTGCAGCAAAGTTTTTTCAAAATACCATGATGAATACTGATGAAGGTAAGTCGGTAGGATTTTCTTATTTCAAAGAAAGAGGATTTACAAACGATACAATCAAGAAATTTGGATTGGGTTATTCGCCCGAAACCTGGGATGCATTTACAAAAGAAGGATTGGGACAAGGTTACAAATTGGATTATTTAGACAAAGTTGGACTAACGATTCTCCGAGAAGATGGCAAGCACTTTGACCGTTTCAAAGGTCGTGTCATGTTTCCAATACAAAGTATGTCGGGAAGAGTCTTAGGTTTTGGAGGTCGTATTTTGACTAATGACAAAAAAGCTGCAAAATATCTCAATTCGCCAGAAAGCGAAATATATCATAAAAGTAAAGTTTTGTACGGAATTTACCATGCAAAACAAGCCATTGCCAAGTTAGATAATTGCTTTTTGTGTGAAGGGTATACTGATGTAATTCAGATGCAACAAGCTGGAATAGAAAACGTCGTTTCGTCTTCAGGAACAGCACTTACGCCAGACCAAATTCGATTAATTAATCGATTAACAAAAAACATTACAGTTCTTTTTGATGGAGATGCTGCGGGACTTCGTGCTTCCATTCGAGGCATCGATTTAATTCTTGAAGAAGGTATGAATGTTAAGGTTTGTACGTTTCCAGAAGGTGATGATCCTGATAGTTTTGCTCGAAAAACACCACTCGATGAACTTTTATTGTATTTCGAGAACAATGCGATGGATTTTATCCAATTCAAGGCTTCTTTATTAATGAAAGACGCCAAGAATGATCCCATTAAGAAAGCGGAACTTATTCGTGATATGGTAAATAGTATTTCTAAAATTCCAGATAGAATCAAAAGAGAAATATATATCCAAGAATGTTCTCGAATTATGGATATTTCTGAAGAAGTTTTGTTTAATACTTTAGCACAACTGGTTCAAAAAGACATTTCGGAAGTGGGTAAAAAACAAAAGCAAGATCAAAAAAATCAAGTTTTTGAAGTTCATAAGAATGAAAATATTACAGTCAATGCAAAAGTCGATGTATTGTATGAATTGGAACTTAAAATTATCGAAATCCTTTTACTTTATGGAAATGTAGAAGAAGATTTTGAAGATTTTGTTTTCAAAGCAAATGAAGAAGGTGAATTATTAGAGATAAAAGAAGTAAATAAATACAAAGTTTTTCAACGCATATATTTGAGTTTGCAGGAAGACGAGGTTGAGTTGGGAACGCCAATATTTAAGGACATATACAACGATTTAATTTCTTATTTTAATGAAAATGAGAAGTTCGAAATCGAGCAATATCTTATGCGACTTTCCCCAGAATTGGCACAAGAAGTCACCACAATCCTTATGGATGATGAGAAAGTTTCTTTGCATAATTGGGAAGCCAAACAAATTTATGTAAAACAGAAAGATACAACAATAAGCCAATATGTATCGGAAACGATACTTACTTTGCGTTGGTTTTTAGTTAACAAAATCATCGAAGAGATTAAATCAAATTTATCCAAAGAAATAGACTCAGATAATTCTGAAAACCTATCTATGGCAATGGATTATTCTAAATTGGTAAACAATTTTTCAAACAAATTAGGGCGAGTTATGTCGCGATACAGCTAAACAATATCCAGTGTTTTAGCTTTATTTACTAGATCGACCAAATTGGTGACATTCAGTTTTGCTAAAAGTCTTAATTTATAAGTGCTTATTGTTTTCTCATTCAAGTTCAAAGCTTCGGCAACTTCTTTGTTTTTCTTTCCATTGCTTAAATAGCGTAAAACCTCAATTTCTCTAGAAGATAACTTACGGTATAATCTTTCGGATTTTGCTTGTTTAGAAATTAATGCTATATTTCGTTTTACAGCATCACTAAAAATTACAGCACCACGATTTACTTTTATAATAGTAGAAGCTAAAACATCTAACTTTTCTGATTTTTGAACAAAAGCATAAACACCAGCTTTTATAGCGTTTGGTGCATAAATCTGCTCATTTAAGTTAGAGAATAAGATAATTTTTACCTTAGGAAAATCTTTTAGCAAAGATTTAATGAGATTTATACTCGAAAGACCTTCTAGCTCCAGATCCATCAGCAAAACATCAATATCCTTTCGTTTCAGCATTTCTGTTACCATTTCAAAATTATCTACAATTCCTACAAGCGAAATGTCGGCATGCTCTTTAAAATAAGATTTAATACCTGAATGTACAACAGGATGGTTGTCTGCGAGACCTATTTTTACCATGATTTTAAGTTTAAAATAGTTAGACTAAAACGAATAGTAAATATACATATAAAAAATATAAATTACTGAAAAGCAAGTAATAATTTACTTATATTTTTCTGGAATTAAACAAACAGGAATTGGATTCATTTTGTGCTGATTAATTGTGTTTAATCGTTTGTAAATATCAAAAATTACTTTTTCTCGTCCAGTAAAATCATTAGTAGAATTTCCTTTTTCCAACATAGACATTGCCCACTCTAATTCGGGATAACTAGCACCAAGTTGGTCTTCGTCACTTCGGTCATCGCCAAACAAACCATCAGTTGGTGCTGCTTTTTGTATAGATTCAGGAATATTAAGATAATGCGCCAATGCACGAACATCACTTTTCATCAAATCGGCAATGGGACTCAAATCGACACCACCATCTCCATATTTTGTAAAAAAACCAACGCCAAAATCTTCTACTTTATTACCCGTTCCGGCAACTAATAATCCGTGAATCCCAGCTAAATAATATAATGTAGTCATTCTAAATCTTGCACGAGTGTTAGCTAATGCTAGATTTACCTTTTCTTCATTATCCGAAGGAGGAACTTCGGTTTTAAAACTCTCGAAAACTGGAGTCAAATCGACACGTGTATCGGTCACATTTGCAAAACGTTTTTTTAGCTGAGTAATGTGCTCTTGCGCTCTGGTTACATGGCTTTGCGCTTGGTGAATAGGCATTTCAACACATAAAACTTTTAGACCAGTTTGTGCACATAAAGTTGAGGTTACTGCCGAATCTATTCCGCCCGAAATCCCTATAACAAAACCATTTACTTTCGCATTCTCAGCATAGGTTTTGAGCCAGTTTACAATATGTTCGTTAACTTTTTCACAATTTATGGTACTATTTTTTTGCATGGTTACTTTTGTTTTAAAAACGAATGTATATTTGCAAAAATAATAATTAGGAGCTATTCCAGCTATACGTTTCAATCTTTTATTTTTTAAAGAAAAAAATAAAAGGATTTACACTTCAAACGAAGTTCACTGAACTCCGATTGAAATGAAAGTTAAGTGAAGTAATCTGGGTTAAAAATCATGTTTATGAAAAAATATTTAATACTCATTCTATTCCTATTTGCGATTGTTTCGTGTTCTAAAAAGAGCGAAATTCAAGAAAAAGCAGAAGAAATCCCAGTAAGTATAAAAGTAGATCGTTATGATAAAGCTTTTTTTGAAACACCGCCAAGCGATTTTCCCAAACTAAAAGCACAATATCCAGAATTTTTTCCACCATCAGTTTCGGATTCGGTTTTAATCAATAAGATGCAAAATCCACTTTGGAGAGAATTGTATGCTGAGGTGCAAAAAAAATATGGTAATTTCGATAAAGAAACAGCCGAAATTGAAGATTTATTTCGTTATATCAAATATTATTATCCAAAAACACAAATTCCAAAAGTATATACTGTAATTCAGGAAATGGATACCGATTATAAAGTTATTTATACTGAAAAAGCGCTTATTATCTCGTTAGAGTTGTATTTAGGTAAAAATCATAAGTTTTACGAATACCCAAATTACATGAAACAAACTTTCGAGCCTTCACAAATTTTACCGGATATTGTAGAGAGTTTTTCTAGAGCAAAAGTAAAACCTCCAGTTCAAAAAGATTTGTTGTCTCTCATGATATATTCAGGAAAACAATTGTATTTAAACGATGTTTTGTTGCCAGAATACTCAGACGAAGATAAGATTTGTTATACACCAGAACAGCTTAAATATTGCAAAGATAACGAAGCTAATATGTGGAGATTCTTTGTTGAGGAAAAATTATTGTACGATTCAGATCCTAAATTATCACAACGTTTTATTAGTCCAGCACCATTTTCTAAATTCGGATTAACGTCTGATAACGAAACACCAGGAAGAATAGGAGCGTGGTTTGGTTTGCAAATCGTACGTTCGTTTATGGAAAACAATGATATCCCGATGCAACAAATGTTACTTATGGATGCCGCAGCTATTTTCCAAAAATCTAAATACAAACCGAAGAAATAATTACGAATTAAAAATTACGACTCGAGCGATAGCGAACAGGCGAAGCA
>NZ_JAYSSZ010000106.1:0-4428 GCF_043720215.1 Flavobacterium sp.
TTTTAATAACCCAGGAACCGACACTTTTGCAGGAACTAATGTTTTAGCAACAATTATTGAAGTACCAAAATCTATGTTAGGAACTTCTACAACTATTAATGTTTGGGCAGAAACAAAACAAAAACAATAATTTAATTTTTAATAAAAGTAAAAGATGAAAACAAATAAATTTAAAATTATAGCCTTATCATTTGTAGGAATTGCAATGTTTACAAGTTGTAACAATGATGATAATTGTGACATTCCTGTAGCATCAGAACCAGTTGCAACTGATTTTTCAGGAACTTATGTGCAAAAAGACCAAATGGCTAGACCAGCAATAAATACGGTGTTTATTGCTTCTGGAGCACCTAAAGATGCTTTCAATACAACAACGCCTTCTAGTATGGGAGCTACTTATCAATCGGTTTTTCAGTCAAGATTATTGGCTTTAAATCCAGGATATACAACAAACTTACTTGGATTAAATGCGGCTGCTTTTACAGGTGTTTTAGCAACCGATGTATTAAATGTTGCAAAAACTGGACCTACTTCTTTCTATAATGGAACGCAAGTTTTAACTGGAAGAGCTTTAGCTGATGATGTAATTGATGTGGAATTGATATTGATTTTTGGTGGACCTACAAATTCTCAAAATCCAACATTAACTTCAGATCACGTAGATGCTAATGACAAACCCTTTTTATCATCATTTCCTTATTTAGCTACTTCTTGGTAGTATAATTATTATTAGAGCGTATAAAAAATATACGCTCTAATTTTTATCAACACACAAACAAAAACAAACGCAATGAAAACATTTAATTTAGTAATTTTAATTTTTGCCACTTTAGTAATGATAAGTTGCGAAAAAAAGTCTGACCAAATTACTAACCCAAAAGATTACAATGCCTTTCTGGAAATGAAAGAAAATAAATCGTTAGATTTTGCAAAGGCGGAAATAGATTTTTGGCAAAAAAAATTCGACGCAACACCAAATCAAATTACTTATTTATCTCAAATAGCTTCAAATTACTCGAAATTATTTGAAATAACTGGAAACATTAATGATTTGTACAAAACCGAAGAATTATTACTAAAATCGAACGAAGCTTTCAAATATTCTCAAGTAGGAACGATTCGTTCTTTGGGAAGAAATTATATTTCGCAACACCGTTTCAAAGAAGCATTGGTGTTGGCAAATAAAGCTTTTGCAATTGGAGAAGGAATGAAAGAAACTCAGAAATTGCTTTTTGATGTGAATATGGAATTGGGAAATTATTCTGAAGCACAGAAAAACTTAAATGCATTAACTGATAAGAAAGATTTTGATTATTTAATCCGTATTTCAAAATGGAATGATCATGTAGGAGATTTAAAAACTGCTATTTCATTTATGGAAAAAGCTAAAGAAGTAGCTGTTAAAAATGACAATAAAGCATTAAAAATTTGGACATTATCTAATCTTGGTGATTTAAACGGTCACGCAGGAAACATAAAAACTTCTTATGATTATTATTTGAAAACATTAGCTATAGAACCTAACAATTCATATGCATTAAAAGGAATTGCTTGGATTGCTTTTTCTCATGAGAAAAATACAACCGAAGCAATACGGATTATCGATGCCGTTTCTAAAAAACACAATTCCCCCGATTTTTATTTACTAAAAGCAGAAATTGCAGAGTACGAAAAAAATTCAGCTGAAGAAAACCAAAATTTGATGGCTTATTTTGAAATGCTAACCAATCATAATTATGGTGCGATGTACAACAAATACAATGCTTTAATTTATGCTGATGACAAAACTACTACTTCAAAAGCATTAGAAATAGCAAAAATTGAAGTAGCACACAGACCAACTCCGGATTCTTATGATTTATTAGCTTGGTCGTATTATAATCTTGGAGACAGGAAAAAAGCATTAGAAATTGCTAAAAAATATGTTGCAAATAAATCATTCGAACCAGAATTGAATTATCATTTGGCAATGATTTATAAAGCTAATAATTTAGTAGACAAAGTAGCACCAATTAAAAAAGAATTGCAATCTAGCTTGTATGAATTAGGGCCAGTTTTTGAACAAAAAATAAATAATTTGTAATGGATAGGTTTCTTGTTCTATCAATTTTTTTTCTCACAATTGGGTCTTTTGCTCAATCAAAAAAAATTGAAAAAAGGGAGCACAATTATAATTTAATTTTCAGTAATAACTATAAAGAAAATGTTTTAGTATCGGCTATAGATTATTTAACATCGGATTTTAAAATAAATTATAATTATAATAAGTTTTACTTCAGAATTTCAATTAAAAACATTTTTAATATTTATTTAGAAGAACCTGATTTTAGACTGAATAATTTATTAGAAAATAGAATCGCAAATATTAATGAAATTGATTTGCAGTCTGAAATTCCTGTTTATTTAAAAGGAAAAATTACTTATAGGTTTTAGTATTAATAAAATCTCTAAACTTGAAAAAACTGAAAACTAAAAATATTATATTTGCCTTTCATTAAAAAAGAAAACCATGCAACATATAATAGACCGTTTTATAAGCTACGTAACTATAGATACAGAGTCTGACCCAAATTCAGAAACGACACCAAGTACTGCAAAACAATGGGATTTAGCTAACAAATTAATAGATGAACTAAAAGCCATTGGTATGCAAGATGTAACTATCGATGAAAAAGCTTACATCATGGCGACTTTGCCTAGTAATGTTTCGCACGAAGTTCCTACCATAGGTTTTGTTTCTCATTTCGATACCACTCCAGATTTTACAGGAAAAGATGTAAAACCTCAAATTATAAAAAATTATGATGGTAACGATATTGTATTAAATGCAGAAAAAAATATCGTGCTTTCGCCAAAATATTTCAAAGATTTATTGCTTTACAAAGGACAAACACTAATCACGACCGATGGTACAACGCTACTTGGTGCCGATGACAAAGCTGGAATTACAGAAATTGTTTCGGCAATGGAATTCCTTATCAAAAATCCAGAAATCAAACACGGAAAAATTCGTGTCGGTTTTACACCCGATGAAGAAATAGGTCGTGGAGCACATCATTTCGATGTAGAAAAGTTTGCTTGCGATTGGGCATACACTATGGACGGAAGCCAGATTGGCGAATTAGAATATGAAAATTTTAATGCTGCTGGTGCTAAAATCACTTTCAAAGGGAAAAGCGTACATCCTGGTTATGCGAAAGGGAAAATGATAAACTCTATGCTATTAGCTAACGAATTTATTAATGAATTACCAAAAGATGAAATTCCGCAAGAAACTAAAGGTTACCAAGGATTTTTTCATGTAACACAACTTTCTGGAAGCATTGAAGAAACACATCTTGAATTAATAATTCGCGATCACGACGCAAGAAAATTTAAAAAGAGAAAAGAACTTATTCATACTATCACAAAAAAAATGAATAAGAAATATGCCAAACAATTTGGTGAAGATATTGTGATTACTGACGTAAAAGATCAATATTACAATATGAAAGAAAAAGTAACTCCAGTATTTCATATTATAGATATTGCCGAAAAAGCGATGAAAAATCTAGGTATAAAACCACTTATAAAACCTATTCGTGGCGGAACTGATGGTTGTCAACTTTCATACAACGGATTACCATGTCCAAATATTTTTGCTGGCGGACATAATTTTCATGGAAAATATGAATATGTTCCCGTAGAGAGTATGCAAAAAGCAATTGATGTAATTGTTCAAATTGCTCAAATTACGGCTTCTGGAGAGTATAAAAAGACTGAAAAAAAATAATTTTTTAGATTAATGGCTACAAAAGTTTGGGACAAGCAAAATGATCAATGGACTGAAGAAATCGATTTTCTTCAGTCCATTGTTGCTAAAACTGAACTTATTGAAACCACTAAATGGGGCGGAATTGTTTACACATACAATGGAAAAAATGTTTTAGGAATAGGTGGTTTCAAATCGTATGTTGGTCTTTGGTTTTTTAATGGTGTTTTCCTAAAAGACGAAGCAAAGGTTTTGGTAAATGCTCAAGAAGGTGTTACGAAAGCATTAAGACAATGGCGTTTTGATTCAAAAGATACTATAGACGAAAAATTAGTTTTGCACTATATTGCAGAAGCTATTCAGATTGAAAAAGACGGAAAATCATACAAACCGGAAAAAAAAGAAGTAATTGTTTCGAGTTTTTTTCAAAATTTCCTAAAAGAGAACTCGTCTATTTCAGAAGCGTTCAATTTATTTTCTCCCTACAAACAAAAAGAATTTATCGAATATATTGACATTGCAAAACAAGAAAAAACAAAATTAGATCGTTTAGAAAAAATTAAACCCATAATTCTTGAGGGCAAAGGTTTAAATGATAAATATCGATAGTTTATATAATCTGAAGTTTTTAAACGCCATACATTTGATTATATAACTTCACACATTGCATGGCTTCC
>NZ_JAYSSZ010000107.1:0-4400 GCF_043720215.1 Flavobacterium sp.
TTTTATTGGAATATGGTATATTTATGAGGAAACATTCATTTATGTTCGTGATTTAGTTTTCATAAATATTTCATATTTTTATTTATTTTTTAGAAGCTATTCCTGCACCCGAGCCTGAAAGCGCGAACTGGCGAAGCAATCCGTTACAATCTTTTTTTTCGGAAATAACCTCAAAAAAAGGACTTCCACTTCTATCAGGGCTAGAACATTATAGTTATTAATTTATAATCATCAAAAAAACAAAATATTAGATTTAATCACAATACAAATTAAATAAATAAGAAAATAAAACTATAATTTAATATATTTGCAATTATTTAAACATTAAAATTGATCATAAATAACTATTTTTAGAAAATTTAAAATTATGAATTTAGACGAAATCGACAAAAAACTATTAAAGCTATTACAAACCGATAGTAAAAAAACCACAAAAGAACTTTCATCAAAATTAAATCTTTCTGTAACAGCCGTTTATGAACGAATAAAAAAACTGGAACGTGAAGGTATCATCGAAAAATATGTTGTTTTATTAAACAGAAAAAAAATTGAAAAAGGATTTGTCGTTTTCTGTCATATCAAACTAATCCAACATACAAAAGAATTCCTGACAAAATTTGAAAGTCAAGTAATTAAACTTAACGAAGTATTAGAATGTCATCACGTGAGTGGCGATTACGATTATATCTTAAAAATTGTACTCAAAGACATGGAAGAATATCGTGAATTTCTAGTAGAGAAACTGACAACATTAGAACATATAGGAAGCACACACAGTACTTTTATGATTTCTGAAGTAAAAAATACAACGGTTATAGAAATTTAATTTTTTTGAAAAATTGGTAATGATTTTTGCCTTTATCATTGCAATTAAATTCGTAATTTTGCATTACTAAAAATAAAAAACACTAACTATGAGTTCATTTGACGTAGTCATTATAGGTTCAGGTCCAGGCGGATATGTATCAGCAATTCGTTGCGCACAATTAGGTTTCAAAACTGCTATTATAGAAAAATATTTGACTCTTGGCGGAACCTGTCTTAATGTAGGTTGTATTCCATCAAAAGCATTATTGGCATCATCACATCATTACGAAGAATTACAACATTTTGCAGACCACGGAATTGAAGTTTCTGGAGAAGTAAAAGTAAATCTTGAAAAAATGATTGCGCGTAAACAAGCCGTTGTGGATCAAACTTCTGGTGGTGTAAAATTTTTAATGGACAAAAACAAAGTGACCGTTTTCGAAGGATTAGGTTCTTTTGAAGATGCAACTCATGTAAAAGTTACAAAAGCAGACGGTACTTCAGAAGTTCTTGAAGCTAAAAATATTATTATAGCAACAGGTTCTAAACCATCAAATCTTCCTTTTATCAAAATCGATAAAGAAAGAATTATCACATCGACCGAAGCATTAAAACTACCAGAAGTTCCTAAGCACCTTGTAATTATTGGTGGTGGAGTTATTGGAATAGAATTAGGTCAAGTATATCTTCGCCTTGGAGCTCAAGTTTCGGTAGTAGAATATATGGACAGAATTATTCCAGGAATGGACAGTTCTTTGTCTAAAGAATTGACTAAAGTCTTGAAAAAACAAGGAATGAAATTCTACGTTTCTCACAAAGTAAAATCGGTAGAAAGAAATGGCAATGCTGTTACTGTTCAAGCCGAAAATGCAAAAGGAGAAACTATTACTTTAGAAGGAGATTATTCACTAGTTTCTGTTGGTCGTCGTCCTTATACCGATGGCCTTTCGGCAGATAAAGCTGGTGTCAAAATTACTGACAGAGGAATGGTCGAAGTAAACGATCATTTACAAACTAATATTTCTAACATTTATGCTATTGGCGATGTTGTTCGTGGTGCAATGTTAGCACACAAAGCGGAAGAGGAAGGTGTTATGGTTGCTGAAATTTTGGCTGGACAAAAACCACATATCGATTATAATTTGATTCCTGGAGTTGTTTATACATGGCCAGAAGTTGCAGCAGTTGGAAAAACTGAAGAACAACTTAAAGCTGATGGTGTTAACTATAAAGCAGGAAGTTTTCCTTTCAAAGCATTAGGAAGAGCTCGTGCTGGGGGCGATTTAGACGGATTTGTAAAAATTCTTGCTGATGCCAAAACCGATGAAGTTTTAGGTGTTCACATGATTGGTGCTCGTTGTGCCGATTTAATCGCAGAAGCAGTTACCGCAATGGAATTTAGAGCTTCAGCCGAAGATATTTCCAGAATGTCGCACGCACACCCAACATTTGCAGAAGCTATTAAAGAAGCAGCATTAGCCGCAACTGATAATAGAGCATTGCACGTGTAGTTATAAAATTATATTTTAACCATACCCCAATAATTTTATGAAAATTATTGGGGTATGGTTTTTATAAATATTCTTAAAAGTCACAAATTTAATGTCAACTTGTCATATTATTTTCCGCCAATTTTAACAGAAACTGACAATTACATTGCAACTCTTTTATTGGCATAATGATTGACTATTGCAACTCAAGTTATTAAAACGAATTACTCAATAATTAAATATAATAAAAATGGGAAAGATTATCGGAATCGATTTAGGTACAACAAACTCTTGCGTATCTGTAATGGAAGGACAAGAAGCAGTAGTAATTCCTAATGCTGAAGGTAAAAGAACAACACCATCTATCATTGCGTTTGTAGAAGGTGGAGAAATTAAAGTAGGAGATCCTGCCAAAAGACAAGCGGTTACAAACCCAACTAAAACTGTTGCATCTATTAAACGTTTTATGGGACACTCTTTCGGTGAAATTACTGAAGAAGCAAAAAGAGTACCTTATTCAGTTGTAAAAGGTGACAACAATACACCACGTGTGGATATTGATGGTCGTTTATATTCTGCTCAAGAATTGTCAGCTATGACACTTCAAAAAATGAAGAAAACAGCTGAAGACTATTTAGGACAAACAGTTACAGAAGCAGTTATCACTGTTCCTGCTTACTTTAACGATGCACAACGTCAAGCTACAAAAGAAGCTGGAGAAATTGCAGGTCTTAAAGTAATGAGAATTATAAATGAGCCTACTGCTGCGGCATTAGCATACGGATTAGACAAAAAAGGTATCGATCAAAAAATTGCAGTTTACGATTTAGGTGGAGGTACTTTCGATATTTCTATCCTTGAATTAGGAGATGGAGTTTTTGAAGTTCTTTCTACAAATGGAGACACTCACTTAGGTGGAGATGATTTTGACCAAACTATCATTGACTGGTTGGCAGACGAATTCAAAGCTGAAGAAGGAATTGATTTGCGTTTGGACCCAATGTCATTACAAAGAATTAAAGAAGCTGCTGAAAAAGCTAAAATCGAGTTGTCATCTTCTGCTGAGACAGAAATCAACTTGCCATACGTTACAGCTACTGCTTCTGGACCAAAACACTTAGTTAAAAAATTAACTAGAGCTCAATTTGAAAAATTGTCTGATACTTTAGTAAAACGTTCTATGGAACCAGTTGCTAAAGCATTAAAAGATGCAGGATTAACTGTAAAAGATATCGACGAAGTTATCCTTGTTGGAGGTTCTACAAGAATGCCAAGAATTGCTGACGAAGTTGAAAAATTCTTTGGTAAAAAAGCCTCAAAAGGAGTTAACCCTGATGAAGTTGTTGCAATTGGAGCAGCTATTCAAGGTGGAGTTCTTTCTGGAGATGTAAAAGATGTATTGTTACTTGACGTTACACCTTTATCTTTAGGTATCGAAACTATGGGTGGAGTTATGACAATCTTGATCGAGTCTAACACAACTATTCCAACTAAAAAATCACAAATTTTCTCTACTGCTGCAGATTCTCAACCAACTGTTGAACTACACGTTCTTCAAGGTGCAAGAGCTATGGCTGTTGATAACAAAACAATTGGTCGTTTCAACTTGGACGGTATTCCACCAGCACCAAGAGGTGTTCCACAAATTGAAGTAACTTTTGATATTGATGCTAATGGTATCATCAAAGTTTCTGCAACTGACAAAGGAACTGGTAAATCTCACGATATTCGTATCGAAGCTTCTTCTGGATTAACATCTGAAGAAATCGAAAGAATGAAAAAAGATGCTGAAGCAAATGCTGGAGCTGACAAAATCGCTTGAGAAAGAGTTGAAAAAATCAATGAAGCTGACAGTTTGATTTTCCAAACGGAAACGCAATTGAAAGAATTGGCAGATAAAATTACTGACGATCACAAAACTGCAATCGAATATGCATTGACAGAATTGAGAATGGCGCACCAATCTCAAGACTTAGAAGCTATTCAAAAAGGTTTAGACAATGTAAATGCAGCTTGGAAAACAGCTACAGAAGCAATGTATGCTCAAGGAGAACAAGGTCAACAAGCACAGCCACAAGCTGAAACACAAGGAGACGATGTTCA
>NZ_JAYSSZ010000108.1:0-12683 GCF_043720215.1 Flavobacterium sp.
ATTGGACTATTAATCATGATAACATTAAAGTAAAAGTTGTTGCTAATGAAGTTACATTGTCCGGAATTGTGAATTCATACTACGAAAAAGATGAAGCAGAACGAATAGCTTGGAATGCTCCTGGAGTTAATTCTGTAAATAATGAATTATCATTATTCAATGAAAATTAAGTTTTTAATTATCCAATTCTTTGCTCTTTTTGAAATTAGTTACGCTTCAAGTATTAATTAATTTTTACAAATCGTGGATTATAAAGACTACTACAAAATACTAGAAATTAATAAAAAAGCCACTCCAGAAGAGATAAAAAAGGCTTATCGGACTTTGGCTAAAAAATACCACCCAGATAGAAATCAGAATGATAAAAAAGCGGAAGAACAATTTAAACTTGTAAACGAAGCCAATGAAGTTTTAAGCGATCCCGAAAAAAGAAAACAATATGATGAGTTGGGCGAAAATTGGCAACAAAACCAGCAAGCCTATAACCAACAACGAAACCCAAATCAGCAATATTATCAAGGCAATTCCACTCAAGGTTTTGATGGATCGGACCAAGGTGACTTTTCAGATTTTTTCGAACAGTTTTTTGCACAACAACGAGGAAGCTCGAGACAACAACAATCCAGAAAAGGAAGTGATTATGAATCCGAAATGGAGATTTCGCTTGAAGAAGCTTTTACTGGAACAAGTAGAATAATTCAATTAGAGAACGAAAAGCTTCGGGTAACTACAAAACCAGGGGCTTATACTGACCAACAATTGCGCATAAAAAGCAAAGGAGGAAAAGGAAGTAATGAAGGAAATCGAGGCGATTTATTCGTTAGAATTAAAGTTAAAGATCATCCCAAAATTGTTCGCAAAAACAATGACGTATACCAAACGGTAGATGTCAATTTATATGATGCTATTTTAGGAAGTGATTTAATTATAGAAACATTATCTGGAAAATTGAAAATAAAAATTCCAGCAGGGACTCAAAATGGCAAAACCATACGACTTAAAGGAAAAGGAATGCCTGTTTATGAAAAACCAACTTTTTTTGGAGATTTATATATTACAATTCAAGTTCAAATTCCAGAAAATTTAACAGAGAAACAAATAGCTTTATTTGAAGAATTGAAAGCAATATACTAAACACGACTAATTGTTATGAAAACTTATAAAATTGTCCCGTTAGTAATTGATAATTACTTTATTCACTTAAGAAATTTTGAAGAAGCAATTTATGATTCTAAACTTCAATATTCTTTAAGTCATCTGGCTTTTACAGAAAACATATCGCCAGAAAACATTATTAGTGCTCTGCAAAAATCTTTACAAATTTGTCAATTAGCAGGAATAGAAAGCAAACATCATTTCAAGAAGATTTATGTTTATGATCCTATCGATCAAGTTTTACATATTGATTGGAGAATGAGCCAAAAAGGATTCAATTTGATGATTATGCAGTTTCCTAAATTGAATCAAAAAACAGGATATTGGCTCTGGGAATTAGCGAGTTTATAAATCAAATTAATTCTAAAAAACTATATAGCAATTATATAATTTTTCTAAAAATTCATATAACACATTTACCATCATTGCAATACATCTTTGTTCAGTAAATTCTTGTTTAATTAAAAATATAAATAAAAATCATGAAATCAAATATAGGAATGATAGATAAGGGAATTAGAATCCTTGCTGCTATGTTTATAGCAGGAGCTTATTATAATAATGAGATTACAGGAATTACTGCTATTGTATTATTAGTAATTGCTGGACTATTTCTTGTTACAAGTTATATTAGTTTTTGTCCATTGTACTCCATTTTTAGGATTTCAACAAATAAAAAAGGACAATAAAATAATTGCTTTACTAGAATTTAACCTTAAATAAAATCAAAAATGAAAACAGAAAAAATAACTATCGCTAACTTAAAATGTGGTGGATGTGAGACAACCATAAAGAAAGGATTACTAAAGATAGATGGTGTAACTAGTGTAAAAATTGATCAAGAAACTGACACAGTTCACGTCACTTATGATGACAATATTGAAAGAGAAAAAATAACAAACAAACTTCATTCTATGGGTTATCCTGAAGCAACCGAGGAAAATGGTTTGTTGCTCAAAATAAAAAGTTATGCCAGTTGCATGATTGGTAAAATAGATAATCTATAATAACAGGTTTCAATATAAAAATAACCACTATTTTTTTAACTAAATCTAGGAATTATACAACTTCTGCTAAAAGTTATATAACATTTCATACGTTATAGTAAACGAATTTTATATAATTAAATTAATTCTGTTTAATTATGAATAAAATACTCGTAACCACCGATTTTTCTCCTAATTCTAGAAAAGGAATTCACTTTGCAATGCAATTAGCAGCACAAACTAATTGCGAACTTATTTTTTATAATGTGGTCGAAATATTCAGACCTTCTATTTGGGACAATGTATATTATGCTCAATTTGAAACTGATGAATTAAATCGTAGCAAGAAAATACTAGAACAATTTATACATGCTATTTATCAAAAAAGTACTATTCAAAAAACACCATACAAATGTGTTTGCCAAGTTGGAATAAGTGCCAGTAATCAAATTATTGAGTACGCAAAAGAGATTAACGCTAATTATATTTGTGTCAGTACAATAGGAACTGGTAAATTAATACAATTATTTGGGACAACGGCATCAGAATTAGTAAACTTTTGCCCGATTCCTATTTTTATAGTACCCAGAAATTATAGAAGTAAACCTATAACCAATGTTTGTTTTGCTTCTGATCTTGTTAACATAGACGAAGAACTCAACAGAGTTAAACAATTTACGACTTCACTAAAAGCAAAAATAAATATTTTGCATTTTGATTATTTGGTTCGATTAAAAGATAGAAAAAGCAAATTAAACAAGTTGATGACTACATACGAAACAGATGATGTTCAATTTCATTTTAATGAGTTGGATGCGCTTTATCCATTAAACGATCATATTCAGCGATATGTTCTCAAAACAAAACCATCACTTTTAATATCATTTACAAAGCAAAATCGCAATTGGTTTAACAGACTATTTTTAGCCAGTAAAACTGCCGATATGGCTTATGATACTAAAACACCAATGTTGGTTTTTAGAAAAAGAGCTAAATAATTTTCATGATTTGTATGTGCTTAAAAAAATATTAGTATGAAAAAAATACTCGTAACTACAGATTTTTCGGCAAATTCTAAAAAAGCAATACGATTTGCAATGCAATTGGCTTCGCAAAATAACTACAAATTGTTATTTTATAATGTGACTAGTTTAATGAAAAAACCCAGTATTTGGGATGATATTTATTACGGTTATTATCAAAGTGCTGAAGTTAAAAGAAATCAAGAAAAATTAGAAAAATTGGTTTCAAAAATTCATAATGAAACTGGTTTACCAATGATAAATTATGAATGTATCTGTGAGGTAAAAAACAACCCTTTATTTAGTGTTGGCAAACAAATTATGCACTATGCTACTGAAGCAAATGTTAATTATATCTGTGTATGTACTAGAGGTTCAGGGACTATAGATAAATTATTTGGCACAATTGCTTCCGAACTGATTATGAAATCTACAATTCCAGTTTTTGTAATTCCTAAAAATTATCGAATCAATAAGTTTACAACTATTTGCTATGCTTCTGATATTGAAAATATTGATACAGAAATCAGAAAAGTTATCGAATTAGCCACTCCATTAAAATCTAAAGTCAAAGTATTGCATTATGATTATGGTCCCTATTTAAAAAATGATAAAGAAAGACTAATTAATACAGCTCAAAAATACGAATCTGAAGACATCTTATTTCATTATAAAAAATTAAACCCCAAATTCACACTCAACTATCATATCAGAAAAGATGTAATGCTCATTAAACCATCATTAGTTGTCTTGTTTACCAAACAAAATCGAAAATGGTTTGATAGATTATTTGCTACAAACCATTCGACTAATATGTCTTTTAATACAAAAGCACCATTATTAATTTTCAGAAAAGAAGAGAACCAAAAAATATAAGTATATGAAAGTCTTTGTATATAGTTCTCATCGTTTTGAAAAGCCATTTTTAGAAAAATTGGCAGGAAATAAACACGAATTGTTTTATTCTCCATATGCACTAAATAGTAATACGGCAAAACTGGCTCAAGGCTGCCAAGCAATATCAATTTTTACATCGTGTGATGCTTCTGCCGAAGTATTAGAGAAATTACATGATTACGGAATTCGATTTATAGCACTTCGTTGTGTAGGATTTAATAATATCGATTTAGACAAGGCAAAAACTTTAGGTATAAAAGTGGCAAATGTTCCTGTTTATTCCCCATATTCTGTTGCTGAACACGCTGTTGCATTATTGATGGCGTTGAATAGAAAAATTGTTTTAGGACAAAAATTAATGAAAAAAAACGATTTCAGCTTAGATGAATTAATTGGTTTCGATTTGCATGGAAAGACAGTTGGAATTGTTGGAACTGGTAAAATAGGTTCAGCTTTTGCAAATATTATGAAAGGTTTTGGTTGTAAATTATTGGGTTATGATAGTATTGAAAATAAAGAATTAATAAGTCAAACCAACATAAATTATACTTCATTAGAAGAATTATGCCGTCAATCGGATGTCATTTCTGTACATTGTCCGCTCAATACGAAAAACAAATATATGTTTAATAAAAGTAATTTTTCGATAATGAGAAAAGGTGTATTTTTTATAAATACCGCGAGAGGAAGTATTGTAAATACAAATGATTTAATACAAGCAATAGAAAACAAAACTATTGGAGCTGCGGGATTAGATGTTTATGAAAACGAAAAAGATATTTTTTTTAGAAACCACCTCAATAATGTTATAATCGATGATTTATTTAATAAACTTCGTTCTTTTCCTAATGTTTTAATAACAGGTCATCAAGCTTTTTTAACTAATGAAGCATTGACCGGAATTGCAGAAACTACTTTTAGAAACATAAATGATTGGGAAACTAAAGGTAGTTCTGAAAATGATTTATAAATAATTAAAAACAATTCAAATGAAAAAATCAATAATAATAATAAGTATACTTTTATTCATAACTACTTTTAGCTTTGCACAAATAAAAAATGTAAAAATTGAAACAGCAAAAATTTATGGAAGCTGTTTTATGTGTAAAGCAAAAATTGAAGCAGCAGGAAATCGCAACGATATCTCTCAAGTAGATTGGAATTTAAATACCTTAATGGCTACAATTACCTATGATGCTAAAAAAACGACATTAAGTAAAATTTTAAAACGAATTGCAATGGCAGGTTATGACAGCGACCAGTTTCTTGCTCCTGATGCAGTATACGCAAAACTAGACGAATGTTGTCATTATGAGCGAATTGCAAAGCATAATTATGAATGTAAGATGTGTAAAACAACTGCTTTAAACTCCGAAAAATGTCCTATTTGTAATATGCAAATGACAAAAATTAATAAAAAAACAGAAGCAAAAAAGCAATAAATACAAGTACTTATGAAAAAAAAATCTTTAGAAAAGTTACTCTTTGATGAAAAAAGCCATCTTGAAAAACTGCATAAAATTGTTAATGATTCTATTGATGCGGAAGAACTTATTATTCAAAATATTGCACATCCATCAATCGAAAATCTCACATCTGGACAAAAAATCTCTGATAAATTAGCTCAATTTGGTGGAAGTTGGAAGTTTATTATTTTGTTTTTCATTTTGTTATTTCTTTGGATTGTTTTTAATGTTTTTGCTATAGGTGTTTATAAATTTGATCCATATCCATTTATTTTAATGAATTTGATATTATCTTGTATAGCTGCCTTACAAGCTCCCATTATTATGATGAGTCAAAACCGTCAGGAAGAAAAAGATAGAAAAAGAAGCGAGAATGATTATCTGATTAATCTTAAAGCAGAAATGCAAATTCGGAGTCTTAACCAAAAGATAGATTTATTACTTGAAGAACAAATAAAAACACTATTTGAAACCCAAGAAAAACAATATGATTTACTTACCGAAATAAGTTTAAAACTCAAAAAAAATAAACAATCTTAAAATGAAAACTCTGGAAGAACTCAATCAAAATATTTTAGAAATCACAATGATAATCAAAGATAAATATCCAGAATTATCAAAATACCTCCTAGAAATGCATGATACAATTCCTGATGAAGTACACCCAGAAATTAAATCCAAAACATTGCAAAATTATTATAATTCACTAGAGGATTTATTAAAAAAGTACGTTTCAAATCATTCAAATTAGTAACTAACAATATAAAAATAAAAAAATGAAATCAACAAAAAAATTGGGCATTTGGATGGATCATTCAACTGCACATTTAATTGAATTTTCTGAAAATCCATTAGAAATAGAAACTATAGAATCTAAATTTACCCAGGACGAGAAAGAGAAAAGTTTAGCAAAAGGGGAAAGCTTTATGCATCATAAAGAGCAACAATCATTATCAGATTATTTCAAAAAAATAGAAAAAGTGATTCTAAATTATGACAAAGTTTTACTTTTTGGACCTACAAGTGCCAAAAAAGAATTATTTAATATTTTAAGTGAAGACCATCGTTTTGAGAAAATTAAAATGTATGTAAAAGAAACAGATAAAATGAATGCTCACCAACGACAAAGTTTTATTAATGAGCATTTTTCTAGTCCATTGTATAAATAAAGTAGTTATAATTCAACCTCTTGACCCAATAGAGGAACTGTACAATCAAAACCAAATTGTTCTTTAATTTTGATTCGAAGTTCATCAGCTGCTTGATTTTCTCCATGAACCAAAAATACTTTTGTTGGTTTTGTTTCCAATTCAGACAGCCAATTTAGCAAACCTTTTTGGTCAGCATGCGCAGACAAACTTTCTATTTCGAGAATGTTAGCTTTTACCTCATAATATTTTCCGTGAATTTTAATTTCTGATGCGCCTTCCAATAATTTTCTACCACGAGTTCCTTCGGCTTGATAACCAATAATGATTACGGTGGTTTCAGGCAAACCAATATAACGTTCAAGGTAACTTAAAACTCTACCGCCAGTTATCATTCCGCTAGCTGCAATAACCACTTTGGGTTGCTTATTATAAATTGTATCTATAGTTTCCTGATAATCAGAAACCATGGTAAACATATTGCACATTGCCGTAAAATCTTCTTCAGGGATTTTGTGCCAAGTTCTATTATTTGCAAAAACATCAAGCACCTTAATTCCCATTGGTGTATCAATAATATAAGGAATATTCGGGATTTTGCCTTCCTCTTTGAGTAACCAAAGTAAATACATAACAGTTTGCGCACGTTCTACAGCAAAACTCGGAATAATAATGGTTCCACCTTTTTGAACAGTATTGTTAATGTACATTTCTAATTCTCCTTTTACATCTGTTTCGGGATGCAATCTATTTCCGTAAGTACTTTCCAAGAAAATATAATCTGCTTTTTTGGGTTTTACAGGCGAAAACACCAGCAAGTCGTTATCGCGACCAATATCACCAGAAAAGACTAAAATTTTATTCTCTATAGTAAGTTCGATGCTACAAGCACCTAGAATATGTCCTGCATTAGTATAAACGGCAGTGATTTGGGGATCAAGAGTTACAATTTCGTTAGTTTTTATTACTCTAAAATGCGGGAAAACCTTTTCTGCTTGATCAACATTATAAAGTGGTTCGGCAATTTCGTGTTTAGAATAATGCATTTCGTTAGCTTTATTTGCTTCTTCTTCCTGAATTTTTGCACTGTCAAGAAGAATTAGTTTTGCGATATCTTTTGTGGGACTAGTGCAATATATTTTTCCTTTAAAACCTTGATTAACTAATCTTGGTAACCAGCCGCAATGGTCCAAATGACCATGAGTAAGTAGCACAAAATCGATACTGGAAGGCAAAATAGGTAAGGGCTCCCAGTTGAGTTCTCGAAGCGGTTTTATACCTTGAAACTGTCCACAATCTATTAAAATTCTTATGCCATTGCTTTCTACCAATGTTTTTGAACCTGTTACAGTTCCTGCTCCTCCAATAAATCTAATTTTCATAATTATATGTATTTACACAATTCGGATACTTCTTTTAGAACATTTTTAATTCTATTGCTATTTAATCCTATTTTTTCTAAACTTTCCGAATTGTTGATTAATTCTTTGACTAATATGATATTTAGAATTAGTAATTTTTCTTTTTCTGCAATTGTTAATGTAGTTAAACAAGTAACTGGATAAAGTTGATTATTGTCTATTTTATGTCTAAAATTATTGTTCTCAGGATAATCCCAGCTCAACAAATTTAAACCTGAACATTTTGCAAAAGTGATGGCATCGGTTGTAAACCGGTTGTTTGTAATAATCCAACATTTGGTGATTTTATTATTATTTGTAAAAATTGGATGTATTTTGTCTTTCAAATCATTAAAACGGGACAAAATATACATAGGTACTTTTACATCAGAATTGCTTTCTCTTCGCTCGTGAAATTTGCATTCGACCATTGCTATTTCATTCCCTTTCTGAATAACTACATCAATTTCATGCGAAATACATTTTCCTTGCAATGTCAAATTGTTTTTTGTTTTATAACCTTCAGTATTAAAAATTCGTGCCACATATTTTTCGAAAAAAAAACCAGCGGGTCCTAATAATTCAATAGATGTTCTTAGATTATATCTTGCGGCGTGAGAGTTTGAAGCTTTTTTCAATAAATTAAAGGCTAATTTGTAAATACTTTTTGTAGTAATTCCCTCAAAAACCTCTTTTTCGATAGTTACCAAAACAGCATCAACTATTAATTTGTTTGCTCCCGATTTTAAAAGAGATCTTTCGAGCTTGCTTTTATCAAATTCTACAATATCGCCTGAGTGTTTTATAATTTTCATCTATAACGCATTATAATTTAGACAAGTAAAATTCTAATTATTTTAGTTACTTCATTTTATATAATTCTTATAAAAAGTTATATTATACATAGTTTTTATAAAAAAAAACAAATTATTTTGTTATAGATTGGAATATGTGAATTATATAATTTTTTTAAAAAATAGTGTAAATAACCTATAATCAATGGGTAATATATTTGATATGTAAAATTTATAATTTAAAAATATAAAATTATGGAATCAAGTAAAGTTGTATTGGGAGTAATCAGTGGAGTAGCAGTAGGTGCATTGTTGGGCGTTTTGTTTGCTCCGCATAAAGGTTCAAAAACAAGAAAAAAAATGGCTAATACTGGTAAACAATATACTGATGAACTTAAAGGAAAAGCAGAAAATTTGTACCAAGAAGTAACAAATAAATACGAAAATCTTAAGGAAGAAATTGAAAGAATGATGACAAAAAATGAAGAAGCGATTTAGTATTTAATCTTTCTATTAAAAATTAAACTTATACAGATAAATAGAAAAACTTGCTTCAAAAGTGGAAGTTTATAGTAATATATCTATGGAATTTTGAAAGATTCTGAAAAATGAAATTAATAAAAAACAATGGGGTTTTAAACCCCATTTTTTTTTATTAATTTTAAGGAAATTATTTTTCTATATATTATAATCTGTGGTTATTTTTTTGAGTTTAATTAAAAGTTCGGACTCAAATTATATTTTTTGTAGAAATTATCTAAAGCATCAACAACTTCCTCAGCAGTATCTACTATTTTTATCAATTTCATATCATCTGGAGAAACTGTTTTTTCACGTTCAATCATGACTTGTTGTACCCAATCCATCAGTCCAGACCAGAAACTAGTTCCGACTAAAATAATTGGAAATTTTCCAATTTTTTTAGTCTGAATCAAAGTAATCGCTTCAAATAATTCGTCCAGTGTTCCAAAACCACCAGGCATCACTACAAAACCTTGAGAATACTTAACAAACATCACTTTGCGAACAAAAAAGTAATCAAAATTCAGATTTTTGTCTTTATCAATATACGGATTATAATGCTGCTCGAAAGGCAACTCAATATTCAACCCAACCGAAGTTCCTTCGCCACGGTGTGCTCCTTTGTTTCCGGCTTCCATAATTCCAGGACCACCGCCAGTAATCACACCATAACCCGCTTTGCTTATTTTGTAGGCAATTTCTTCGGCCAAAATATAATATTTATCATCTGGTTTTGTTCTAGCAGAACCAAAAATAGAAACGCAAGGTCCAATTCTCGCCATACTTTCGTAACCATTTACAAACTCAGACATAATTTTAAAAATCGCCCAAGAATCGTTGGTACGAATCTCATTCCATGTTTTTTGTTTTAGTTTATCTTGGATTATTTTATCCTCGTCATTATCAAAATCTTCTAATCTCATTTTTTATTTATTTTTTTAGGAGCTATTCCTGCTATTCGTTACAATCTTTTGTTTTTTAAAGAAAAAAACAAAAGGATTTCGACTCCTATCAGGGCTAGGCTTTCACGGTTTAATTCATGTTTTTTTGTAAAAAACAGCCTGCTAAAGTAATTCTTTTTTCAGAAACTGTGCTGTATAACTTTTTTTATTTTTAGCAACTTCCTCAGGCGTTCCTTTGGCGACTACATTTCCGCCACCTTTTCCGCCTTCAGGACCAATATCTATAATATAATCCGAGAGTTTTATTACGTCCATATTATGTTCGATAATCAGGATGGTATTCCCTTTATCTACTAATTTATTAATAACGTCCATCAAAACCCGAATATCTTCAAAATGCAATCCAGTTGTGGGTTCGTCTAAGATATAAAATGTATTTCCTGTATCTTTTTTAGATAATTCACCTGCGAGTTTTATACGTTGCGCTTCGCCACCAGAAAGCGTTGTACTTTGTTGTCCGAGTGTAATATATCCCAAACCAACATCTTGTAAGGTTTTTACTTTTCGGTGTATTTTCGGAATCATTTCAAAAAATGGCACAGCTTCATCAATCGTCATATTCAACACATCAGAAATCGATTTTCCTTTAAAACGTATTTCCAGTGTTTCTCTATTAAAACGCTTCCCTTGACACGTTTCACATTCTACATAAACATCTGGTAAAAAACTCATTTCAATCGTTCTAACTCCCGATCCTTCGCAGGTTTCGCAACGTCCTCCTTTTACATTAAAACTAAAACGTCCTGCTTTGTAACCACGAATCATACTTTCGGAAGTCATGGTAAACATATTCCGGATTTCGGTAAAAACTTCGGTATACGTCGCTGGATTCGAGCGTGGAGTTCGTCCAATCGGACTTTGATCAATATCAATAACTTTATCAATATGTTCTAAACCTTCAATTTTTTTATAAGGTTTTGGTTTTTTTACACCATTAAAATAAAACGCATTCAAAATAGGGTAGAGCGTCTCATTTATTAATGTCGATTTTCCAGAACCTGAAACTCCAGTCACACAAATAAGTTGTCCTAAAGGCAATTCTATCGAAACATTTTTTAGATTATTTCCAGTTGCGCCAGTCAATTTCAGAAATTTTCCGTTTCCTTCACGACGTTTTTTTGGAATGTCAAATTTCATTGTTCCGTTCAAATATTGAGCAGTAATGGTATTTCCTTTTAGTATTTCTTTAGGTGTTCCTTTGCTTATAATTTCGCCACCATATTTTCCTGCTTTTGGACCTATATCAATCACATAATCAGCACGTTCTATCATGTCTTTATCATGTTCGACAACGATTACCGAGTTTCCAATATCTCGCAATTGTTCCAACGAATGTATTAGTTTTTCATTGTCACGTTGGTGCAAACCAATGCTCGGTTCGTCTAGAATATACAAAACACCAACCAATTGCGAACCAATTTGAGTTGCCAAACGAATACGTTGTGCTTCTCCACCAGAAAGCGATTTCGAACTTCGGCTAATGGCTAGATATTCTAAACCAACATTCATCAAAAAGTTCAATCTGTCTTTTATTTCTTTAATAACTTCAGTAGCAATTCGTTTTTGTTTGTTTGATAAATGATTTTCTAAATCATGAAACCATACCGTTAAATCCGAAATATCCATATTGGATAAATCGGCGATATTTTGTTCGTTTATTTTAAAATAAAGTGATTCTTTTTTAAGTCGTGAACCTTCACAAGTGGGACAATTTACTTCGTCCATAAATGCTGCCGCCCAACGTTTTAAGGTCGATGAACCTGAATCATCGTGTTGTGATTTTATAAATGCCGAAATTCCTTCAAATTCGATTTTGTATTCTTTGGTAACTCCAGCCGTGTTTGATGTTACCGAGAATTTTTCTTTACCACCATTTAGAATCATTTCCATGGCTTCGTCGGAAATAGTTTCGATAGCATCAGTTAATTTGAATTCAAATTTTTCACCAATAAATTCCAATTGTTTAAAAATCCAAGAACTTTTGTATTCGCCAAGCGGAGCAAAACCACCAGATTTTATAGATAATTTAGGGTTTGGAATTATTTTTTTAATATTTATTTCATTAATTGTTCCCAAACCATTACAATCGGGACAAGCACCTTTTGGGGAATTGAACGAAAATAAATTTGGTTCTGGATTTTGATACGAAATTCCAGTTGTTGGACACATTAAGTTTCTAGAAAAAAATCGAACTTCGTTACTATCTTGATCTAAAATCATCAAAACATTTTCGCCATAATGCATTGCGGTATTAATGCTTTCTGATATTCTTTTCTGAACATCATCAGTATTATCAACCACAATTCGGTCGATAACGGTTTCAATATCGTG
>NZ_JAYSSZ010000109.1:0-1734 GCF_043720215.1 Flavobacterium sp.
AATTAGAACTGGAATTGGCTATAACCTTACCAAAGAAAATAACAATATTTTATTAGGTTATGGGTTTATAAATACTCAAAAGTATGTACCAAATTCTGATGAAAAAGTAGATTCAAACGAACATCGAATATACCAACAATTTATAACCAAACAGAAAGTAAAAAGCGTTGTGTTTCAGCATAGATTTCGAGTAGAAGAACGATTTATAGCAGCTGATTTTCAAATGCGTTTTAGATACTTTTTAGGAATTAACATTCCGATAAATAAAAAAACACTCGAAAAGAATACCATTTATCTTTCATCGTACAATGAAATTTTTATAAATGCCGAAAGTCCATTATTCGATAGAAATCGTCTCTACGGAGCATTAGGTTATTTTATCCATAAAAATATTAAAATCGAAGCAGGATTTATGGCACAAACACTTGAAAAATCTAACCGGAATCAGTTTCAAATTGCCATTTTCAATAATTTGCCTTTTTAAAAAAAATTAAAAAAAATAATATTATATAGTTATGAAAGCACATAATAGAGAATCACAAGCACAAATGACTCCAAGAAAAGCATTGGAGTTTTTACAAGAAGGAAATAAAAGATTTGTAAGTAATCTAAAAGCACATAGAGATTTGTTAGAACAAGCAAATGCAACTATTGATGGGCAATGGCCATTTGCTACTATATTAAGTTGTATTGATAGTAGAACATCTGCCGAATTAATTTTTGATCAAGGACTTGGCGATGTTTTTTCTGTTAGAATTGCAGGAAACATCGTAAATACTGACATTTTAGGAAGCATGGAATTTGCTTGTAAAGTGGCAGGTTCTAAGCTAATTGTTGTACTTGGTCATAGTAAATGTGGTGCGGTAAAAGGTGCTTGCGATCATGTAGAAATGGGAAATTTAACCGAATTATTATCTAAAATACAACCTGCAGTTTACCAAGAAAAAAAGACTCTTGAAGATCGAACTTCTAATAATGCTCCTTTTGTTGAAAATGTAGCCAAAATAAACGTGAAACGAAGTGTGAAAAATATTATTGAGCGTAGTAATATATTAGAGCGAATGATTGAAAATCGCGAAATAGGAATAGTTGGAGCTATGCACGATATAGAAACAGGTAAAGTAAAGTTTTATACAGATGTTATGTATATTAAAGATGATTTAAACCCAAATTTTTCTGTTAATAATTTAGAATATTAAACAAAAAATTATGAAAAAAAGCACTTTTGATGAACATCATGTTTTGCATGAACTGAAGCATTATCTTCCAACACAAACACCGTTGAAAGATTTTATTCACCACAATTCTTTGCACGCATTTCAAAGTTCAAAGTTTTATGATGCCATTTTTAAATCATCAAAAGTGTTTGGTCACCAAGCTACAATGCCTTTGTCCGATTTTAGAAAATTATTCAATATAGGACGAATTAGACCTGAAATTCTTGATAGAGCCATCGAAAATAGAGAAGGTAGTGTTACTATAGATCTTTGGAAAAATAATTTAATTTCTAAATATTATAACGATCATAACGAGCAACGAATTGGCAAATTACGTTCGCAATGGAAACAAAATTATCATATTGATTTAGACAATTTAGTACAGCCTTTTTTGTTTCGATTTTTGTGTAGTTACCTTGATCAAGGGATTGCTATTTGGGATTTTCCAATAGGGAACAAAGGGTTTTTAGAATCGATAAAAGAATTAGAGAAGAATAGTTTTACAAGTATTTTTAAA
>NZ_JAYSSZ010000110.1:0-4367 GCF_043720215.1 Flavobacterium sp.
CCATGGGGAAAAAGCAACGTGATGACCTAGACAAAATGAAACCTAAATTCGTGAGTCAGGCTGTCGCCAAAGGTCATGCCGAAGACAAACTTGAAAAAATTTGGAAAGACTGGGAAGCTTTTGCCGAATATGCATTTAACAAATCGCATTCTACATGTTACGCTTGGATTGCTTATCAAACGGCCTACTTAAAAGCCAATTATCCTGCGGAATATATGGCGGCAGTTTTGTCTAATAACATGAGCGATATTAAGCAAGTTTCTTTCTTTATGGAAGAATGCAAACGCATGGGATTAGCCGTTTTAGGCCCAGATGTAAATGAATCGTTCTATAAATTTACGGTAAATGATGATTATGCCGTTCGTTTCGGAATAGGCGCTGTAAAAGGTGTCGGAATGGGCGCTGTAAACACCATTGTAGAAAATAGAAAAGATGGAAACTACAAATCTATTTTCGATTTAGCCAAACGTGTCGATCAACGTGCTGCAAACAAAAAAGCCATCGAAAACTTGATTCTAGCTGGTGGTTTCGATTGTTTTGAAAATACACATCGAGCGCAATATTTTCATACAGATGGTGATGGAATTACATTTTACGAAAAAGCCATACGATTTGGGGCCAAGTTTCAAGAAAATGAAAATTCATCGCAAGTAAGTTTGTTTGGAGATACGAGCGATGTGCAAATTTCGGAACCCATAATTCCGCCTTGTGAAGAGTGGAATACGATGGAAAAACTAGCCAAAGAAAAAGAAGTTGTTGGGATTTATATTTCAGGTCACCCGCTAGATGATTATCGATTTGAGATGAAATATTTTTGCAACAACAAACTCGAATCTCTAAAAAGTTTAGAACAATTTGTGGGTAAAAACCTCTCTTTTGGAGGAATCGTTACCAATGTGCAACATAGAACTGCCAAGAACGGAAAAGGTTGGGCAACGTTTGTTTTAGAAGGATATGACGAGACTAATGAGTTCAGAATTTTTAATGAAGAATACTTAAAATTTAGACATTTTCTGGTTCAAAATCAGTTTGTATATATTAGAGTTAATATAAAAGATGGTTGGGTAAACCGTGAAACTGGCAAAAAATCGGATCCGCAAATTAACTTTTTGCAAGTAGAATCGATACAAGATGTTTTGCGAATTTTTGCAAAAAAACTCGTCATTCATTTAGATATAAAAGAGTTGCATGAAGAATTAGTCTCTAAATTGATTGCAGTTTTTGCTGCTAACAAAGGCGACAATACGGTTTCTTTTGATATTTTGGAATTAGAAAAAATCAAAAAACAAATTGAAGTTGCGCCTATCGAAGCCGATGATATAGAAATTGTTTTAGATGAAAATGGCGATATTATAGAAGACGAAAATCCAGAAACAGTAGCTCCTACTGAAGTTGAAGAAACCAAAATAATCAACAAAATTTCGATGAATAGCCGTAAGTTGAAAATTAACATCTCAACCGAATTGCTTAATGAATTGGAAAAATTACAGGTTAATTTTAAGTTGAATTAGATTAAAAAAAATAAGATAAATCTTATAGTTGGTGGCAATTTTAGAAAACGGATTAAATCATGGAAAATATAGAATTATATAAGGAATTTTATTTTAGGGAAATTGATCGAAGATATGAATTAGATAATTCGATTAATATTCCAATACTTATCATTTCAGGAATAGTCTCTATTCATGTCTTTTTATATAGCCAAGAAATACCATCGTCTATTCTTCTCGCTAGTAAAATCCTAACGTTCCTCTGTTTTGGTTTTGGTATTTTTTCATTCTATTATCTTTTAAAGTCATTTTCAAATTTTTTCAGAAATCATACTTATCGGGAACTTGCAAGTATGAATTCATTTTTAAAATATGAGAATTCACTTTTAGAGAAACATGAAACGATAACTGCAAAAAAAGAATTCGATGACTACCTTAAAAAAGAATTTGCTGAATGTAATGAGCACAATTATAAAATAAATATTGGGCGAATGGAAAATTTGGCCAAGGCGAAATCAGGAATATTTTACAGTTTAAGTTTAACTTTGTTTTCAGCAATCACCTACATAATCTCAATAATAATAACGCAATGAGTAAAGAAAAAGAAACTACGAAAGTTGAAACTCCTAAGTTAGAAGTTAAAACACAAGGGCCAAAAAGCGTACTAATTAAATGCCACCTTGAAAGTGGCAATAAAACTGCAAAAAAGAAATAAAAACTGCCTCCAACAGTAGTTTTATGAGATTGCTAAGCTTGGTTTGTGTTTGGAAAATTCTCCAAATTTTCTAAAGTTTTCTTTTGCAGTATGATGAGATTCGTGCAAGTTCCAATGAAAGTCAAGATGAAATGAATAAATGAAGTAGTGAAAAAAACAGAAAATAAAGAAGCAAGTTGGACCATTTGTCAAGAATGTCAGGGACGCGGCAAAAAAAGTCGCGGACTTAGCAAGAAAGCACTACGCCACTACCAAATAGCATTCGAACAATTTGAAAAAACAAATAGCGAAGGAACAGCTCCCGTTCGTCCCAAAGGTCACTTATACTCCTGCAAAAACTGTTCTGGTTCTGGGTTGGTTGGTTCTGCTAACGCTCCTGTCGCAGACAAAGAAAACTTCCCACACGTTGCTATTATTGGCGCTGGTATAGGAGGAGTAGCTTTGGCGGTGGCATGTTTGCATCGCGGAATCCCGTTTACACTTTATGAGCGCGATAACGATTTCACTGCTCGATCTCAGGGTTACGGACTCACTTTGCAACAAGCTAGTAAAGCAATCGAAGGATTTGGTATATTCTCGTTAGATGAAGGGGTGATTTCAACAAAACACGTGGTTCATACTACAGAAGGAAAAGTGATTGGAGAATGGGGAATCAGAAAGTGGATGCCTTCAGATGTAAAAAAGTCTCTGAAACGTTCCAATATACATATCGCAAGACAATCTTTGCGTCTAGCCTTGCTTGAGCAACTCGGTGGACATGAAGCGGTACAGTGGGGACATCAATTAATAGATTTTAAAGAAAGTATAAATAAAGAAGTTGAAATTACCTTTGAAGTAAACGGCGAAATTAAAACGGCAAAAGCAGATCTTGTAGTTGGCGCCGATGGTATTCGTAGTTCGGTGCGAAAGTTGCTAATTGGTGAAGATAGTACTCCTTTACGATACCTAGATTGTATTGTGATATTAGGTATTTGTCCTTTGAGTGCACTCGAAGGGCTGAATAGTTCTTTGCTCGACTCGGCAACTGTATTTCAAACCGCCAATGGTAATGAGCGAATTTATATCATGCCTTATACAAAAGACTCGGTGATGTGGCAACTTAGTTTTCCAATGTCAGAAAAAGAAGCTAAGGCTTTAAGTGCACAAGGACGCCAAGCTCTTAAGGAAGAAGCGTGTAGAAGAACACAGTGGCACAGTCCAATTCCTCAAATTGTAGCAGCAACTTTAGAAGCTCAAATTTCAGGTTATCCCGTGTATGATCGAGAATTACTTACATCTGAATTGTTAGATAAAGCTGGGCCAGTAACTCTGATTGGTGATGCCGCTCACCCAATGAGTCCATTTAAAGGACAAGGTGCGAATCAAGCGCTGTTAGATGCGCTCACGCTGGCTCGAAGCATCTCAAAAGAATGTAATACATTCTCTCAATGGAGAAAAAAGGGAGTGAGAGAAAGTGTATTAACTGAGTTTGAAGCAGAAATGTTAGAACGCAGTGCTACTAAAGTGAAAGATTCAGCCGAAGCTGCACAGTTCCTACATTCCGAAATTGTGCTCCAAGAAGGTGATGAGCCGAGAGGGCGGAGTTTGAGAGGTATTCGTGCGGTGAAGGAATAGCAAAAGGTTTCGGTGTCTAAAAAAGCGAAAAAATTAATGCAGTACTACTAACAGCGGTTTAAGCAACGTAAAAGTTGATTTTTAGAATAATGCCCTAGCCCAGACAGTAGCGGCATCCTTTTTTCCCGCTTTTTTTGCGGGAGAAAAGATATAGCGAATGGCTGGAATAGCTTCTGATAAAAAATCTCAATACATTTATAATCAAAACTGATTTTTAATAGATTCATTATTCAAAATTAAATTCTACTTTTGTATAACAATTTAATAATAAAACAAAATGGCACAAACAATAACAGATGCAACTTTTGAGGAAGTAGTATTGAAATCAAAACAACCAGTTTTAGTAGATTTTTGGGCAGCTTGGTGTGGTCCTTGTCGTATGGTTGGTCCGGTTATCGAGGAAATTGCAGCGGAATATGCTGGAAAAGCAGTGGTTGGAAAAGTAGATGTTGACGCAAATCAGGAATTTGCTGCAAAATATGGTGTAAGAAATATTCCTACTGTTTTAGTTTTTCAGAATGGTGAAGTTGTAGGTCGACAAGTAGGAG
>NZ_JAYSSZ010000111.1:0-4336 GCF_043720215.1 Flavobacterium sp.
AATTATTTTTTGGCTTAATAAATTGTTCAACTTCTATCCTGATAATAATATTCTTATTTTTGTGGAAATTAAAAACAGCTCTTTTTAAGGAGTGACTAATTAAAAATACTAAAACTTCCAAAGAAACAATTGACGGAAAAAGAGAAATTCTACTGCAAGGCGATTTAGCATTTATGGAACAAAAACCACCAACTTATGTTGATGTTAATGAACAAAAAGAAAAAATACTAATCGCTTTAGGATTAACAGAAAATGAGGTTTTAGCAAATGCACCTATTCTAATTGTTAATACAGGAAACTCTTTTGCAATAATTCCAGTGGCAAATGAAGATATTTTGAAAAATATTGTTCCTGATTTTGATTTAATTACTGAAATAAGTGAAAACCTTGATTTAATTGGTTTTTATGTATTTTGTTTAAAAACAGATGATACAGCAAGAGATGTCAATACAAGAATGTTTGCACCAAGATATGGAATTAAAGAAGAAGCAGCTACAGGAATGGCAGCAGGTCCGCTTGCTGGATATTTGTATGATGTACTTAAAATTAAAAAAGACCAGTTCTTAATCCAGCAAGGTTGGTTTATGAATATACCTTCTAAAAGTTTAATTATCGTCAATTTATCAATAGAAAATGAAAAAAATACAAAAATTATGGCTGGCGGAAAAGGTATATCAATGAGTACAAAAATGATTGAAATTTAAAGTGGTGGTAAATGAAGCTCCAATATTATTTTTTTGTTTGCATTAAATGGAATGAAAAAGTAAAAAAATGATTTAGAAAATTAGCAAGTTTCGGATTTTATAAAACTAAATTTATTTCAACCTTTGCTGTATAAAATTGAAACAAAATGACGGTACAACAAAATATTAATTATAACCGAATTGCAGAAGCAATTGATTATATCAAATTTAACTTTAAAGAGCAACCCAATCTTGATGAGGTTGCACAAAAAGTCAATTTAAGTCCGTTTCATTTTCAAAGAATTTTTAGCGAATGGGCAGGCACAAGTCCGAAGAAATTTTTACAATATATAACCGTAGAATATGCAAAAACATTGTTAAAAGAAAATCAAGCTACACTTTTTGAAACAGCATACGAAACTGGACTTTCAGGAACAGGACGTTTGCACGATTTGTTCATAAATATTGAAGGAATGACGCCTGCCGAATATAAAAATGGCGGTAAAGATTTAGCCATAAATTATAGTTTTGCAGAATGCCCATTCGGAAATATTTTAGTAGCATCTACAGAAAAAGGAATTTGTTATATGTCATTCGCTGATGATGAAATTATTGCATTTTCAACAATGCAAAATCATTTTCCAAAGGCGAATTTTAGACAAATGGTTGACTTAATTCAACAAAATGCGCTCAATATTTTTACCCACGATTGGACAAAATTAAACCAAATAAAACTGCATTTAAAAGGAACAGATTTTCAATTAAAAGTTTGGCAAACATTGTTGAAAATCCCGATGGGACAATTGACAACCTATGGAACTGTAGCCAATAAAATTGAAAATCCAAACGCTTCAAGAGCAGTAGGAACAGCCATTGGTAGTAATCCTGTTGCATTTTTAATTCCTTGCCATCGTGTAATTCAATCCACTGGAGTATTTGGTGGTTATATGTGGGGCAATACAAGAAAAACAGCTATTATTGGCTGGGAAGGCACAAAAACACATCCAGTATTTATTTAGCAAGTTTCGGGTTTTATGGCAACTCAACTATATGAATATTTGCATTATAATTTAAAACAAATAAAATGCAAAAATTAAAAAACAAAGTAGCCTTAATTACAGGAGCAACAAGCGGAATTGGTAAAGCAACTGCACTTGATTTTATCGAAAACGGAGCAACAGTAATTATCACGGGTCGTTTTCAAAACACTATTGATGAAACAGTAGAAGAATTAGGTCATAATGCCAAAGGGATTGTGTCCGATGCAGGAAAAATGTCAGATTTACTGGAACTCAATAGTAAAGTAAGAACTCTAACTCCACAAATTGATGTTTTGTATGTCAATGCAGGTTTTGGAAAATACGCATCAATTGAAACTATTAATGAAGAACATTTTGATGAACAATTTAATGTAATTGTAAAAGGTACATTATTTACGGTTCAACAAATTTTACCATTAATGAGAGAAGGTAGTTCTATAATTTTAAACACATCTATCGTAACTGAAATTGGTATGCCAAATTCTGCTGTTTATTCAGCAGCCAAATCAGCGGTTCAATCTTTTGTGAAAACTTTTGCAGCCGAATTAGCTTCAAAGAAAATCAGAATAAATGCAGTTAGTCCAGGTCCAATAAATACAAATTATTTTGAGAGATCAAATCTAACTCAAGAACAAATTGAAAAATTTGCTGGTTCTGTATTTCCTCAAATTCCACTAGGACGTTTTGCACAACCTTCGGAAGTTGCCAAAGTGGTAACTTTTCTTGCTTCTGATGATGCTTCATTTATGCACGGATCAGAAGTATTTGTTGATGGTGGTTTTCCTAAAATTAAAATATAAATGAATAGAATTTTAGACATCAATTGGCAAATTGTAACCGAAGAAATGCACGAAAAAGGATATGCTATAATTCCAAAACTTATTTCTAGCGAGCAATGCACAGAATTGATAATTGAATATAATAACCCAAATTCTTATAGAAAAACGGTAGTGATGGAACGCTACCGTTTTGGTTTGGGAGAATACAAATATTTTAATTATCCGTTGCCAAATCTTATTCAAAATATTAGAGAAAGCGTTTATCCAAAATTGGTTCCAATTGCAAATGTTTGGATGAAAGTGCTAAATATCCCTACAATATTTCCACAAACACATCAACAACTTTTAAAACAATGCAACGACAATAATCAAACAAAAGCAACAGTTTTAATTTTGAAATATGGCAAAAGCGGACACAACACATTACATCAAGATTTGTATGGCGATGTGTATTTCCCAATTCAAACCGTTTTATTTCTAAATGAACCTGATGAAGATTTTACAGGTGGCGAATTTGTTTTAACCCAACAAACACCGAGAGCACAATCAAAAGCTACAGTATTAAAACCAAGGAAAGGCGATATGCTAATTTTTACAACCAATTTTCGTCCAATAAAAGGGAGCAAAGGATATTATCGGGTAAATATGAAACACGGTGTAAGTGAAATTCATAGTGGAGAACGACACACATTAGGAATAATTTTTCACGATGCATTGAGTTAAAAATGATACAACACATTGATATAACCGATAGCGATTTAAGAAGTACAATCAAACTAAAAGAAATTTGTTTTGGTGGAAATAGAAATTTAAAAATATATGGAACTTTACAATGTAAATCTGGTAAACGATTGAAACGAGAAAATAGAGTTTTCTTTTTATCAGAAAACGAAGCTACTGATAACGGATTTCGACCTTGCGGACATTGTATGAAAACAGAATATAAAAAATGGATTTATTTAACAACGAAATAGACAGCTTAAAAAACATATTGCCAAACGATGGTACAGTAAATTATTACGGAAAACTTTTGTCTAACAAAGATGCAAATCAATATTTTGATAGTTTAATGAATACTATTGATTGGAAAAACGATCAAGCGATTATCTATGGGAAAATCATAATTACCAAACGAAAAGTTGCTTGGTATGGTGATGCTAACTTTGAATACACTTATTCTAAGACTACCAAACGAGCATTGCCTTGGACAAAAGAATTATTAGAATTGAAAAGTATTGTAGAAGAAAAAACAGGCGAAAAATTCAATTCCTGTTTGCTCAATTTATACCATAATGGTGATGAAGGAATGGCTTGGCACAGTGATGCGGAAAAAGATTTAAAGAAAAATGGAGCAATCGGTTCATTAAGTTTTGGAGCTGAACGTAAATTTGCTTTCAAGCACAAAGAAACTAAAGAAACCGTTTCGCTAATTTTAGAACACGGAAGTTTATTAGTAATGAAAGGCACAACACAAACGAATTGGTTTCACCGACTTCCACCAACTAAACTAATAACAAAACCAAGAATAAACTTAACTTTTAGATTTATAAATACTGTATAAAAAATTTACACTTTAAGAAATCAAAAAAAAAAGTTTGACAAAATTCTCAATTTAAAAAAAATTTAAAATTAGTATTTCTGTAAAGATTTATCCTAAATCAATCGATACATATTCTCCTAACTTTATATATGAAGCAAAAATATATTCTCGAAACCTACGACCAAATACTAAAAGAAATCAAAAACCCTAAATTAGTTTTTGAAAATGATTTTGTTGCTTTTCTAGAAAATTGTTCCGATGAGAGTTTTTTGATTTACAAGGTTGATTTTGTCA
>NZ_JAYSSZ010000112.1:0-1710 GCF_043720215.1 Flavobacterium sp.
TGAAAGAAATGATTTTGTAAATACAACTGCAACTGATTTAATAAAACGAATTCGTTTTAACAATGATTTATATACTTACGGATCTGGATTTTCACTCCAATTAGGTGCTATTCTTAAGCCAATAAAAGAAATTCGTTTGGGTGTTTCATATCAATCACCTACTTGGTACAAACTAAATGATGAGTTAAAACAGGGAATCTCAACCGTTAGTGGAAACAATATTGGGGAATTACCTCAAGACAACGTAAATCCCGATATTACTATTATTTATCCAGTATACAAACTACAAACTCCAGGGAAACTGACCGGAAGTTTTGCATATATTTTTGGTAAAAAAGGATTACTTAGTTTTGATTATAGTTTGAAAAATTATGGAAACTCGGCATTTAGTCCAAAAAATGATGAAATATTTCAATCTTTAAATAATTCATTAACTTTACATTCTAGAGAAAAAGCTTCAGAATATAGGGTTGCTGGTGAGTATAAAATAAAACAATTTAGTCTTCGTGGTGGCTATCATTTTGAACAAAGTCCTTACAAAAATGCCACTACAATTGGTAATTTGACTGGTTATTCTGGAGGAATTGGGTTCAATTTTGGAAACAAAAAACTAGATTTGGCCTATTCGACTTCAAAAAGAGATTCTAACCAGCAGTTTTTCTCGCAAGGTTTTACTGATGCAGCAAAAATAAATACTACAAACAATAATGTTACACTAACATTTGCGTTGGAGTTATAAGTTTAAAAAACAAATGATAAAACCGTCTTGTCCTAAAAAACGAGACGGTTTCTTTTTAGCCCTGATGGCAGCGACATCCTTTTCTCCCGCAAAAAAGCGGGAAAAAAGATATAGCGTACAGCAGGAAATAGCTCCTAAAAACAAAAAAACATAGCAATACCAAAAATAAAAGCGTAATTTTGCACTCCGAAACTCCGAAAATTAATTTCAAGTATATGAGAACCAAATCGTTAAAAAAAAATAAAATCAATGTAATCACTCTTGGGTGTTCTAAAAACGTGTATGATAGCGAAGTGCTTATGGGGCAACTCAAGGCGAGTGGAAAAGACGTAGTACACGAAGAAGAGGGTAACATTGTGGTGATAAATACTTGTGGATTTATAGATAATGCCAAAGCAGAATCGGTAAATACAATTTTGGAATACGCTGACAAAAAAGAACGTGGTTTAGTTGATAAAGTATTCGTAACTGGATGTTTATCTGAGCGTTATAGACCCGATTTAGAGAAAGAAATCCCGAATGTGGATCAGTATTTTGGTACAACAGAATTACCAGCCTTACTAAAAGCATTGGGAGCTGATTATAAGCATGAATTATTAGGAGAAAGATTAACTACGACTCCAAAAAACTATGCTTACCTAAAAATTTCTGAAGGTTGTGATAGACCTTGTAGTTTTTGTGCGATTCCGCTTATGCGTGGAAAAAACGTATCACAAACTATCGAAAAATTAGTAAAAGAATCTGAAGGATTAGCAAAAAATGGCGTAAAAGAATTGATTCTTATTGCCCAAGATTTGACTTATTATGGTCTTGATTTATACAAAAAACGTGCATTAGGTGAATTACTAGAAGCGTTGGTAAAAGTAGAAGGCATCGAATGGATTCGTTTGCATTACGCCTTCCCTACTGGTTTCCCGATGGATGTTCTTGAAATCATGAAACGTGAACCCAAGATTTGTAATTATATAGAT
>NZ_JAYSSZ010000113.1:0-1704 GCF_043720215.1 Flavobacterium sp.
CACCAAAAACGTTTTTGGTGCTGTTTAATTTATCTATTTTTGTCTAATAATCTGTATCGATTATTTAGGACTAGTCAGTAATAAAACGATTAATTACCCGATTCTATTTTAGCATCATTTACCATCTTGTCATTTGCAGTAATTGCAAATTCTACTCGACGATTTTGAGATTTCCCTTCAGTTGTTTCATTAGAAGCAATAGGATCTCCTTCTCCAAGTCCAGAAGTATTAAAACGGGAACTTGCTAAACCTTTTCCTGATAAATAAGTTTTTACAGAAGCAGCTCTTTGTTGCGATAATGTCATGTTATAATCATCGGCTCCTGAGCTATCTGTATAACCATATATTTGAATATCAGTATCTGGATATTCTTTAAAAACAGGTACTAATTTATCTAAATTTGCTTTTGCAGTAGATGTCAACGTCGATTTGTTAGTGTCAAAACGTACTGAATTTTCACCCAAAACCAATTTGATTCCTTCTCCTACTCTTTCTACTTTGGCACCTGGTAAAGTCTCTGAAATTTTTCTAGCTTGTTTATCCATTTTGTTACCAATAACGCCACCAGCAACTCCACCAATAACACCACCTAAAACTGCACCCAAAGCACCGTTCCCACCTTTTCCGATGTTGTTTCCTAGAACACCACCAAGTATCGCACCACCAACAGCTCCGATTGCAGCACCTCGTTGGGTTTTATTTGTATTTTTCACTGATTCGCAACCTGATAAAACAGTTCCTACAAGGAACGAAAGCGAAAGTATGTATATAATAGACTTTTTCATATTCTGAATTTTTAGTTAGTTTTTTTAAATTGATAAACGATGTTCGTCATTTTACCCCCAATGTTTATATTGTCAATCAATTTGAATGATTCCATAGTTTGATCAGCAACTTTTAGAATATAACCTTGTTGCATTTTTTTTGCTTTCACGCCTTCAGCTAAAAATTTTAACACAAATTGCCCATCTTTGTTCACATACCACTTTATAGGAGAACTAAATCCTGGACAATTAGCTCGTGTTAAAGCCATTTCGCCAGAATCGTTATTAGATACAAATTTCCATGTGCTACCTTCAAAACATTTTGAATCAGCCAAATCAAAAGAAGTGATTTTAAACATGTCTGAGCCTTCATAATTTATAGTAGCTATAGTCCAATTACCTTTAATAGCAATTTGAGATCGTCTGTCAACATTTGTTGCCGCAGCTGGAGCTGGAGTTTTACAAGAAGTAACAACTATAAGAAAAGTAAATAGTATAATTATTTTTTTCATTCTATAAAAAGTTTTGAATTAATATTATAGCAAATATACAACCCAAAAAAAACAAAATTGTTTCAAAATTAAATTATTTTTTTGCAAAATTAACACTTACGCCAATTTGTCATTCTAAACACAATTGGTATTCTATTTGAAAGTGTATTTTAAAATAATAAAACCTTTAAAAAAACATACAAATATGACAACAGGAAAAATTAATGTTTCGGTAGAAAACATCTTTCCCTTAATCAAGAAATTCTTATACAGCGATCACGAAATTTTCTTGCGTGAGTTAATTTCAAACGGAACCGACGCTACATTAAAACTAAAACACCTAACAAGTATAGGTGAAGCCAAAGTAGAATATGGAAATCCTATTATTGAAGTAAAAATCGATAAAGAAGGAAAAAAAATTCATATTATAGACCAAGGTTTGGGAATGA
>NZ_JAYSSZ010000114.1:0-34520 GCF_043720215.1 Flavobacterium sp.
CAATAATAAAGTCATCAAAAGAATTTTTAATCTCGACACTAATACTTATGCCGAAGGCGCACTTGATGTTCGTACCAAAGAATTGTTAGGGCTTGTAGCATCAGCTGTTTTGCGTTGCGATGATTGCATAAAATACCATCTAGAAACAGCCTACAAACTAGGCGTTACCAAAGAAGAAATGATGGAAACTATGAGTGTTGCGACTTTAGTAGGCGGAACTATTGTAATTCCTCATTTGCGTCGTGCTTACGAATTTTGGGAAGCATTAGAAGACCCGAGGCAGTAGCCGAACAGAGCGAAGCTAAACTAAATAATTGTTAATGTGTTTATTTGTTGATTCGTTTAATCGTTTATTTGTACGATTAAACATTTTACCGATTAAACGATTAAACGAAACAAAATGATATTAAGAGCAGAAAACTTAGTCAAAACCTATAAAGGAAGAAGTGTTGTAAAAGGTATTTCAGTCGAGGTAAATCAAGGAGAAATCGTAGGTTTATTGGGTCCGAATGGAGCTGGAAAAACCACTTCTTTTTATATGATTGTAGGTTTAGTAAAACCAAATTCTGGAAATATTTATCTAGACGATATGAATATTACCGATTATCCGATGTACAAACGAGCGCAAAATGGTATTGGTTATTTAGCACAAGAAGCTTCTGTTTTTAGAAAATTGAGTATCGAAGATAATATTTTAAGTGTTTTGCAACTCACCAATTTATCGAAAGCAGAGCAAGAGGCAAAAATGGAATCGCTAATTGATGAGTTTAGCTTGCAACACATTCGTACTAATCGTGGTGATTTATTATCTGGTGGAGAGCGTCGTCGTACTGAAATCGCGCGTTGTTTAGCGACTGATCCTAAATTTATTCTACTAGACGAACCTTTCGCCGGAGTAGATCCTGTTGCTGTAGAAGATATTCAGAGAATTGTAGCCCAACTTAAAAATAAGAATATCGGAATTTTAATTACCGACCATAACGTACAAGAAACACTTGCTATTACCGATAAAACGTATCTTATGTTTGAAGGAGGAATCCTAAAAGCTGGAGTTCCAGAAGAATTAGTAGAAGACGAAATGGTTCGAAGAGTTTATTTAGGTCAGAACTTTGAGTTAAGAAGAAAGAAATTGGAGTTTTAAATCTATGAAAACAATAATTTCTATTTTATTTTGTATGCTTTTTTTAGAAGTCACTCTCAAAATAGCGACATAAAAAACATCCATTTTCACTACAATAGATCAAACATTATAAATAGTGATATTGACATATATTTTTATCAAGAAATAAAAAATAATACTGTAAAAGTATCAGTCAATAAATACAAAAACAACAACGAATACACAATTAGTTCGAAAAAATTCTCTGAACTAATCAAATCAGTATTAAAAATATCACTAAAAGATGTTATACAAGATATAAGAAGCTGTCTTGACGGAGAAGATATGGAAATCAGTTTTTCTACTACATGCTATATGCCAACAAATGAAGTCATATATAAAACATCTTGTCTAAGCACAGAGGATGAAAAAACAGTTTTAAAAGATTATCTATCTGCGGTAAATTTAGTATTAGAAGTTTCAAAATTAAAATTTACTGATCTAGAATAACTACTTTATCAATAATTCTTTCAAATCTACCGAAGTTCCGTTATAAATATTTACATCTACACAGCCTATTATTCCGTTTACTTTTCCGTTTTCGGTTACTTGCCAAAAAGACCAATCGGAATCAATATTAGTATAAAAAGCAGTGTAATTTGCTATCCAGAAAGGATATTCTGAAAAATCATCCTGTAGAAAATCATTGTAATAACTCTCACCACTGTAAATAATTGGTTTTACACCATAATGTTTTTCGACTACATCGAGCCAGCGTTGCAAACCAACTTTTAACCTTTCTATAGATTGTTCTTTTGGTAGTTTTTCAATATCTAAAACAGGTGGAAAATCACCTTTATGCAATCTTACATTTTTTATAAAATTATTAGCTTGCTCGATCGAATTTTCGTTGGGACGATAATAATGATAAGCACCACAAATAAGCTTACTTTCTTTGGCTCTAGCCCAATATTTTTTAAACTTATAATCTCGTCGGTCATTACCAACAGTGGCACGAACAAAAACAAATTCGATAGGAAAACCACCGTCTATTTCTTTAACATTATCCCAATCAATTTTATCTTGGTATTCAGAAATATCAATTCCAAAGGATTTTTCAATATGTGTATCTAAGACTTTATCGAGTGAAACCATTCTAGTTTCAATACTACTTTTATCAGTTTTAAAACCTAAATAATAAGCCAAAACATTTCTTTGGCTATATAAAATAAGGAATAAAAATGCAATAAAAGCCAATCCATAAAACACATTACTCTTGAAGAATGAATTTTGTTTTTTGGATTTTGTAGTTTTTCGAACAGCAGCTTTTTTTACAGCCATTGCTAATTATTTTTTTGAAAACATATTATTTACAACCGAAAGTAATACATAGAAAACAATAATTAATGCAACTCCTAAGTATCTAAATAGCACTAAAAACAATAAAGCTACTACTAAAAAAAAGATTTGTAAAGCATTTTTTTTGAATGTGAAATTTTTAATTTTTAAAGAAAATAATGGAATTTCGGCATTCATTATATAGGCGCTTATAAACGAAATTACAATTAGAACCCAATAATTTTGAAGTGCATTTGTAATAAACTCAACATTTGAATATTGCAAAATAAGTGGTAAACTTAAAATAAACAAGGCGTTTGCTGGTGTTGGAACACCAATAAAAGAATCTGTTTGACGTGTGTCTATATTAAAATTCGCCAAGCGATAACACGATCCTAAAGTAATTATAAAACCTAAAAAAGGTAAAATCATCACCGAATTATCCCAAGAAGAAACACTAATCACTTTTTCTTCGCCAAACGATTTTAGAAGCAGCTGAAACATAACTACTCCTGGCACAACGCCGCTTGTAACCATATCTGCTAGTGAATCTAATTGCAATCCAAGTGGACTTGAAACTTTGAATAATCTTGCGAAAAAACCATCAAAAAAATCGAGAAAAATACCCAAACAAACAAAATAAAATGCCAATTCAAATTCTAGCTGGAATGCAAATACAAGTGCAACGCAACCCGAAAATAAGTTTAATAAAGTAATTATATTAGGAATGTGTTTTTTAATGTTCATTTTGAAAAAAATTTAATTAACGATTACGCAAATTTAACACAATAAGTTTATACATTGTTGAGTTTATTATATCAGAATTTTATTTAATCTTTGCAATAAATTAATTATCCTTGAAAAAGCTTATACTTTTTATATTTTTAGTCACATTTAGCTTTACAAAAGCGCAAACTATACGTAAATATTCGAATGAATTTATGAATATTGGTGTAGATGCACGTGCCTTTGGCATGGCAAATGCTATGGTTGCTCATACTGGCGATGTAAATTCTGGTTATTGGAATCCGACTGGTTTACTAAAAATTGAAGACAGTGAAGCATCACTTATGCATGCTAATTATTTTGCCAACATTGCGCAATACGATTATGCTGCTTATGCAAAAAAAATAGATGATCGCAGTGCATGGGGAGCTTCAATTATACGTTTTGGTGTTGATGATATTTTAAATACAACGGAACTTATTGATGCCAATGGAAATATAGATTACAATAGAATCAGCTTATTTTCGACAGCAGATTATGGATTTACATTCTCTTATGCTAGAAAATTACCGCTTCAAGGTTTTCAATATGGAGCTAATGCTAAAGTGATTCGAAGAATTATAGGAGATTTTGCAAGTTCTTGGGGATTTGGTTTTGATTTGGGATTGCAATTCGAAAAAAACAATTGGCAATTTGGATTGATGGTTCGTGATATAAGTACCACTTACAATATTTGGAATATTAACGAAGGTGAATTTAAGAAAATAAAAGATGCTCAAACGCTAAATCCGTTACAAAATCAAGATTTGCCAGAAAGTAGCGAAATTACTTTACCAAAAATGCAACTTGGTGCAGCTAAAAAATATGAATTTCATAACGATATGAGTTTGTTAGCTTCCGCCAATTTGAATGTACAATTTCAACAAACAAACGATTTAATTTCTAGTAGTTTTGCGAGTATCGATCCTGCTTTAGGGTTTGAATTTGGTTACAATAAACTAGCCTTTTTAAGAGCTGGTTTTGGAAATTTTCAGAAAATACAACAAATTGACGGTTCAAACAAAACCGGGTTTCAACCCAATCTTGGCGTAGGGTTTCAGTACAAAGGAATTGCTATCGATTATGCTTTGACTGATTTAGGAAACCAAAGTGCTGCTTTGTATTCGAATGTATTTTCGTTGAAAGTTGATTTAAGTATCTTTAGATAAAATTCTTACGATGATAAAAAAGGTACTTTTATTATTTTGTTTCATACACTTTTCGATAAGTTATTCTCAACAATCGCCAATTTCTGAAAACACAAAAATTAGTATACTTACTGTTGGTCTTGCTGATGAAGTTCACTCCTTATATGGTCATACTGCGATAAGAATTAGAAATCAAGATTCTGATTTTGACATTGTTTATAATTACGGTATGTTCGATTTTAGAACAGAAAATTTTGTTGCAAAATTTGCAAAAGGTGATTTGCAATATTACGCGGCAGCTTATCCTTATATAGATTTTGAATATAGTTACAGGGAAGATAATCGTTCTATTTACGAGCAAGTTCTTAATTTATCTCTTCAGGAAAAACAGACTTTAATTGACAAATTGAATGTTTCTCTTTTGCCAGAAAATAGGTTTTATACTTATAAATTTATTGATAGAAATTGCACTACAAAAGTGATTGATATTGTAAACGAAATATTGGAAAACAAACCAATTACAAATAAAAACACAGCCAAACTTACCTATCGTGAAGTGCTAAATCCATATGCTGATAATCATTTTTATGAGCAGTTAGGAATTAATATTATTTTTGGAAAAAGAACAGATGATCCCGCTACAAAATTATTTCTTCCACTAGATTTGTTGGAAAATCTAAAGACAACAACTTACAAAAACAAGCCATTAGTTTCGGAAACAACCACTGTTTTTGAAGCCAATAGAATAGCACCAAAACCTTATTTAGATAGTATTTATTCGTTAATTGCTGTTTTAGTACTATTCGTTCTTTTGAATAAAAAAACAACAAACATCATTTACTTTTCTATTTTGGGATTAATTGGCTTATTATTTTTGTTCATGGGAATTTATTCGTTTCATAGAGAATTATATTGGAATTATAATATCTTGATGCTAAATCCTTTATTGTTAGTTCTTGTGTTTTTTATAATTCAAAACAACACCAAATGGATTAAAAAAATAAGTTTAATTTGTATATTATTCTTAGCAAGTTACACTTTTTACATGTTAGGCAAAGTACATGTATTGCTTGTTCTTCCTATTATAATTTCAACCTTTATAGTACTCTTAAGATTAGTCTTGAAGAAAGAAAACTTAATTACTGCCCACGATAAAACAGTACAGTACTAATTGTTTTTACCACAATATTTAGGTCTAAAAAAATGCTTCTGTGCTTTATGTAGTACAAATCGTATTGTAATTTAATCAAACTATCTTCTAGGGTTTCTCCATAAGAATAATTGACCTGTGCCCAACCTGTAAGACCTGGTTTTATGACATGTCTGGTTTCATAAAAAGGCATTATTTCGGCAATTTCTTTTACAAAAACTGGTCGTTCAGGTCTTGGCCCAATTACTGACATATCACCTTTTAGTACATTTATAAATTGCGGAACCTCATCTAATCTTGATTTTCGTAAAAATTTTCCAAAAGGCGTTATTCTAGAATCATTTACTGTTGCAAAAACAGCTCCACCGCTTTCAGCATTTATAATCATAGAGCGGAGTTTGTAAATATTAAAAACTTTTCCACTTTTTCCAACTCTTTCTTGTGTATAAAATAATGATCCACGGTTACCTATCGCATTACCAATTAATATTAATGGCAGGATGAGCAAACCTCCTAAAAGTCCTAAAAAGGAAGCTAAAATTTCTAATAACCTGACCGCAATTAAATATAATTTATTATGATTACTTCTAGAAAAAGGAAAATATTTATAAAAATCTCTAGATACATATTGCACAGGAATACGCTGGGTTATGCTTTCGTAAACTTGTGTATATTCACGAATAACAAATCCGTTTTCAAGCAGTCCTATTAGTTTATTGTATAATTCTACTGTAATTCCTTCTGTTTTTTGTGAGGCTATAACAATTTCAGATATGCTGTTTTTAATAATAAATTCTTCAATATTTTCTAATTCAATATTGTTTATAAAATTAAATTTAAATTCATTTGTTTCTTGCGTGTCGGAATTTATATATCCTTCAATTTTATAATGTGGATCTACACTTTGCAAACCTTTAACTAATTCTTCTAATTCTTCTTTATCACAAATTAAAATAACTTTTTTACCAAATCTTGTAGATGCGAAAAACTTTAAATATATCATTCTCCAAACAAACAAAGAGAGTAAAATAGACACGTAAAAAAGTAGAATTTGCAAGCGGTTTTCTGGGAGTTCTGGTGTAATAATTGGTGTAAGTAAATAAAGCAAAACTGTAGTCGAACTTACTAAAACAATACTTTTTATTACTTGAAACTGATTGCTGGCAATCTGCAAATTATACATTTCAAAAACAGAACCAAAAAAGAGTATGTATGTTGATAAAACTATTGTCCAATAGAAATTAGATTCTGTGATTTTAAAATAATGGAAATCTAAAATCACACCTAATAAATGTAAAATCCCTAAAACAAAAACCACATCAAAAAAACGAAGAAGGATTTTTCTTTCAGATATTTCGAAATGCATTTTTGATTGGGAAGTCATTATAAATAGGTTTATACAAATATCTAAAAATATATCTATTTATCAAGTATTTCTTCTTGAATTGCATTATTTGGTTTTTCTATAGTATAAATATGCAATAAAGAGAGTGCATACACAAAAGCTGGAGCAGCTATTCTCATAGCAGCATGATTTATTGTTAATAACCAAAATATAAAAAGCGACAATAAATAGATGTGTTGTCTATTATTTATATAAAGAGTTAATGGTGTCAAACCTAATATAAGCAAAGCTAAAATCCCAAAAGAACCCTGTTCAGCGAGCATTCTCGATATTTCATTATGTGTTGCGCCTACAATTTCTTTAGATTCATCTTGTCTATCTTCCTTACCTTTACCTACACCTACTCCCATAATTGGGTTTTCTAAAAACATATTAAACTCATCTTCTATAATATCCTCTCGTCCTGAGAGCCTACTCGCTTTTACCCTTCCTGCAGCATCTTCATTTGCATAACGTTTGTTTATAAGTCCTCCCGTTTCTAATGTGCTATATCCCCAGATTAAAGATATAGCAATTACTGAAAAAGCAACCATTTTTATTATTTTATATTTGGATTTTATTTTTACAGTTTTAAGCAAAATAAACATTAAAGAAATAACCATTATAAAGGAGCAAATCATTCCGCCTCTAGAAAAAGTCATTAATCCTCTAAATGCGAAAATGAACAATAAAATTATATTAATTATTTTTATCCATTTTTCTTTAGAATTAAATATGACTCTAGTGAAAACTATAAAAGTTCCCAACCCAATAACTGTAGAAACTTGATTTGGACCATACCCTCCAGAGGTAGCAAAATTAGAGTCAGTACCTGTTACAACTGCTTTTACACTTGGAGCATATAAAAACAAATAGGTAATTATAGTAATTATAGGCAACAACATACATAATAAAATATTATCAAGTTCTTTTATTGTAATGTTACGCTGATAGCAATATAGTGCGGAAATCCCCAGACATACAGGTCCAGATATATTAAATGCAATTGCTTTTCTTAAGCTTGTATCTAAATTTAGGGTAACCGAAGCAACTATTATTCCAGGAATCATTAATAACAAAAATACCCAATAGGGAAAAGAGTTTTTAGAAAATCCAGAAAAATAAATTCCCATAATCATATAGGCAATAATTGAATATTTCCCTATTTCATACAAGACATAACCACCTGTCATTCTTAACATTACTTCACTTCCTACAGCATAAGCGGCCACATACAATACTTGATTGTGGTTGTTTTCTGTCTTTAATACTAACAAAAAACTAATTGCCAAAATTGCAATTCCGTAAGGAATAGACAATTTAGATTGTATAAAAAGTAAAACACCAAATATTATATGGAGCAAAACAAGGCTTATGTATAAATTATTCTTTTTAAACATTATTTATATTTGTGGTAATCTGGAAAATTCTTATCGTAAAGGATTCAAAAGTACATACAAAATCCTAAGAAATAAAAACCAAATCGTTTAACTTCTTGAGATAGTTTATAAAAGTAAACTTTTTAGCCAATTCCTGAATTTTATTAGACTGCTCTTTTAGTTGTAAATGATTTGTAGAAATCGCTTTGTAAACAATAGCACCATAACTTTCTTCAGCATCCAAGTTCCATACAAATCCATTAGTATCATTAACATAATGTCCTATACTCCCAACATTAGATACAATTGGAACAACTCCATAACAAGCAGCTTCGGCAATAACTTTCGGAAAACCTTCCGAGTCTGAGGGAAGCAATAAAAAATGGGATTCCGATAAGATTTTATGTACATTAACTTTATCTAAAAACCCATGGTATTGTATTTTTCCTTTTAGAAAAGCAGTTTTTTCTTTGTAAAAAATTGTTTTTTCGCCATCTCCAATAAAATTCACTATGGCAATTTTATCTAATGGAATATATTGCAGTGCTTCAATAATTCTATCGACACCTTTTGCAGATTCTAATCTTCCTACAAATGTAAAAACAAATGGATTATCGAATCTTTTCACTTTACTTATTATTTTGCCTTTCTCTATATCATCTAGAGTCAGACAAGGATTTTCAAACGAGAGACAATATTTTGGTTGGTTTTCCCAAAAACCATTAATAGTAACTTTGCAGTTTGCCCAATTTTTTTTCAAAAACCAACGTTGGATTTTATAGGATATAGGCGGATTTTCTTGTCCCCAATTCCCTGCATATTTTATCCAAAGGGTAAATTTTCTATTTATAAAAAAGGAAAATAAAGGCAATAGAAATAATCCCATACTGGTAGGCAAACGCAATTGCACTTCCGAAGCACCGTCAAGAGATTTAACCACTTGACTTATAATTTTAGGTATTTTGGTAAAAATTAGAACTTTATCCAACAAACTCTTCCCTCCAAAAGGCGGGATAGGAACAAATGTGATGTTGTTTTTGGAATAAGGCAGCGAACTTAAAGGCATTTTAGTATCATACAAACAGGCAACATGACACACCTCATCCCAATAATCGGCAAGGAAATTGACTTCATTTATAGTCGATCCCCAGCCCATTATAATACCATTTTCATTGGTATAATGTTCGGTATGCGAAATAATTACTAATTTTTTCTTTTTCATTTAATCAATAATTTCCAAATACTTTTTAATAATGATATCCCAATCAAAATGCTTTGACCATTGCTTGGACTCAGTAGCATAATGGTTATAATGAGTCATAATTTCATCAAAAGCCGATGCAATTTCTGTTGCATCATGCGGATTGACTAATTTCCCTGAATATCCTTCTTTTATCGCATCAGCAATGCCACTATTTTTTGAACCAATAGCTGGTAATCCTAAAAAATTGGCTTCTAAAACAGCAATACCAAAACCTTCTACATCTCCATTTTTTAAATGATCACTTAACATAAAAAAAACTTTCGATTCAGAAACCACTTGCTTCAAATCATGATTTGACATCGCGCCATGAAATGTAACATTTTCATGAACATGAAGTGATTTCGCCAAAGCCTCAAACGTATCTTTTTCGGTAGGAATACCTATAACATGATAGTGTATTTCAGGATATTTTTCTTTTAATAACGGTAGCGCATTAATTACATTTTGTTGTCCTTTTCGATACGAAACGTTTCCTACGGTTACTATAGCGGGATTTCCTTTTAGTATAAAATCGGGATTATTGTTTTCCATTTCAGGAAAAGCAAAACCGTTATTGATTACTGCAATTTTTAAATTGGGATTGGTTTCTAGCGCTAAATTTTTAGTGAATTCGGAAACCGCTACTAAAGAGTCGAACTGAGATAGACTCCATTTTGTGATACGCTTGCTTAGTTTGCCACCAGCATAAATCTCGGAACCATGCAGTACCGCTACATATTTACTTCTAGAAAATAAAAGTTTCACAAATGCTCCTAACCACAAAGAAAATTTTCCTGAACTAATTACCGTAATTTTCTTATTCGTATTTACTGTTTTTATAGTTTGAAAAATCCTGCTCCAATAGGTAAACAAAACTATCGAGTACCTTTTTATTCTTTGCACTTTAATAGGCAATGGAGTATCAAAAACAATATCCTCTTCAATTTTTTTCGAGCGCTGATCAGTAATCACCATGACTTCCTTGCCTTCTTTTTGTAAAGACAAAGCCAGATGCAACGCATGATTGCCTATACCACCTGGTAAAGGTGGGAATTCAGAAGATAGGATTAGAATGTTTTTCATGTGTAAATTTTCTAAATTTCTTTTGCAGGAACTCCAACTAAAGTTACATTGTTTTGCAAGCAATCTTTTACAACACAAGCAGATGCACCAATGTTTATGTTATCCAAAAGTACGATTGGCCCAATAATAACTGCATTAGCACCTAAGCTACAGTTATTCCCAATTTTAATTCCACCTGGTTTACAAAAAGTATTTGCTCCAATAACATTTCCTCCAGTAAGTGTTATATTTTCTCCTATGACAGAGAATCCAGAAATTACAACTCCAACTGCTGGATGCAAAATTAAAATACCACCTTTTATATCTGCTTTGTAATTAATTTCAATGTTTGAATAGGCATAAATAATATTAAATAATGGAAGAAATAGTATTCTAATCTTACTGTATGAATTTCCAAAAATTAAAAAAAAGGCTCTTTCTAATCGATATATAAATATCCCAAAAAAAGCTCTACTTAACCAAATATGTAAAATTCTAATTTTATATTTACCTAATAACCTTTTAACATCTTGTGTAAAAAAAAAGAATTGAGACTTCATCGTTTTATTTTTAAATAAAGATTTATTTTATTACGTTATTTTATTCGATTCAAATATTATCTGAACTATTTCTTCAACTTCTTTAACTTCCAATTCGTAAAACATAGGCAATCTTAGCAAACAATTTGTGAATTTATCAGAATTTACCAATTCTCTTCCATCGTGTTTGTTTGTATAATAGGGACTGGAATGTAGTGATATATAATGAAAAACAGCGTAAAACCCCTTTTTCTTCAAAACATCAATTAGTTTATTTCTTTGCTCAATATTTTTTAGAACAATATAAAATAGGTGTCCATTTTTTGTGGCATATTCTGGAGTTTTGGGTAAATTGATGTCTTCTAAATTCAATTCTAAAAGTGCATCGGAATACGTTTGCCAAAGCAGTTTTCTTTTAGCTTGAATCTGGTCTAAATTTTCGATTTGCGCCCATAGAAAAGCGGCTATCACTTCTGATGGCAAAAAGGAAGAACCCACGTCTACCCAGTTGTATTTATTAACTTCTCCTCTAAAAAATTCGACCCTATTGGTTCCTTTTTCCCAAATAATTTCAGCTCTATGAATAAATCTATCATCATTTATCGTAAGCATTCCTCCTTCTCCAGAAATAATATTTTTAGTTTCATGAAAAGAAAAAGTGGCCAAATGACCAATGCTTCCCAAGGCTCGTTTTACCCCATCTTTACCAATATAAAAACTATCTATGGCTTGTGCGGCATCTTCAATTACGAGTAAATTATATTTGGTAGCTAATGCCATGATTTTATCCATATCGCAAGCTACTCCTGCATAATGAACGGGAACAATGGCTTTAGTTTTATTAGTAATTAATGCTTCAATTTTATCAGCATCTATATTTGGATTATCAGTGTACGAATCAGCAAAAATAATTTTAGCCCCTTGTCTTACAAAAGCAATTGCTGTAGACACAAAGGTAAAACTTGGCACAATTACTTCGTCTCCTTCCTGTATATTAGCCAACATAGCTGCCATTTCTAGCGCATCAGTGCAAGATGTAGTGAGCAATACTTTTTTGAAACTATATTTTTCTTCAAAAAAATCTTGACATTTTTTAGTAAACATTCCATTACCTGATATTTTTCCAGAATTTACCGCTTCATAGATGTAATGAGTTTCTTTTCCTGTTAGAAATGGTTTATTGAATGGTATCATATTTTCCAATAATGTTTAATATATTTTTTCTCTAAAATTGTGTAACCCAGTTTTTCATAAATATAACATGCACCTACATTGGATCTTTGTGTTGGAATCATCAATTTTTTTACATTGAGGTTTCTCATTTTTTGAGCTACATATTCAAATAATTTAATTCCAATTTTTTTTCCTTGGTATTGAGGTAAAACGGCTAACAAATAATAAGTTGCAATATCGTTGTCTATTTTATACGTTACAAAACCCATTAACTCTCCATTTTCCTCATAAACTAGTAATTCATCTGCATTCTTACCATTTAACGAGTTATCAATCCAGGTTCTGTATAATTTTTTGAACTTTTCTTTATCAAATTTAGTATCCAAATTAAATCGACTAAAACTTCCGCCTACATAGGCTAATTCGTATAATTTTTCTATTGGAAATTTATTCTCATCAAAAGGAAAAATATTTTCAATTTCGATTTCATTCTCCTTTTTTTCTAAATCTTTTATATAAATAAGTGTTTGATCTGTAAATGTGTTTTGATATCCTTTTATATCAAGTTGACTATCATTTTTACTTTTTACATATACTAAATCGTAGGCATCAGCATCAATAACACAATTATCTTTTTCTAGATTTACTTCTCCAATTTCTAAATTAAAAAAATCTGAATCCCAATCTAATTTTTTAATACTCATAAAATTTCGTCTATTATAAACACTTGTCTATTTTTAGTTTGGTCAAATATTTTACCTATATAAATTCCACAAATGCCAACAGTTGTAATGATTACTCCCGATAAGAACCAAATAGAAACCATGAGCGAAGTATAACCCAAAACTCCAATTTGATTTGTTACTGATAAATATATTGTATGCATTCCTACTAAAAATGAGATTGCAGATATAACCAATCCAAATTTAACGCAGAGTTTCAATGGTTTATTTGAAAAAGAAATTATGGTATTTAATGCTAGTGAAATCAATTTTGTAATTGAATACGAAGATTTTCCAGAATCTCTTTCGGCATGTTCAACTTTTACAGTTGTTGCGTTGTATCCTACCCAATTTACTAATAATGGAAATAATTTTATATAGTCATTTATTCTTAAAACTTCAGTAATGATTTTACTCTTATATATTCCGAAGTTTGCTATTGTGCTATCCGTTTTAGTATCTGTCAAGTAGTTGTATAAAGAATAAAACAATTTAGACATCAGCTTTTTTAAAAACCCGTCTTGTCTATTTTCTCTCTTTGCCATTACAATATCATAACCTTCTTGTGCTTTGTTATATAATTTGATAATTTCTTTAGGCTGGTCTTGCAAATCACAATCCATAACTACAATCCAATTTCCTTTTGCCTGACTCAAACCGGCTATTATGGCTGGATGTTGCCCGAAATTTTTACTCAATCTGATACTTCTTACTTCTGGAAATTTTGACGAAAGTTGTTTCATTACTTCCCATGAATTATCAGGACTTCTATCATCGACCAAGATAATTTCGAAAGTACAGTTTAGTTGTAGCATTGTTTTGAAAATCTCATCTACTAATTTCTCGATGCTGTTTTCTGCTTTATAAACTGGACTTACTATAGAAATATGTGGTTTTTCAGTCATTGAATTAATTATTTTAGAGCTTCTTTAGTTTTTCAGTTTTGTCGCCTTCTTTAATTTTTATACTCGCTAACTGCCATGATTTCAAAACTTGAAAACAAACCAATGGCAATACCAATGGCAAGGTAAGAAAACTAAGTACTTTCAGAAACTTACTTTTTTTGAATTGGTAAGGAACTAACGATGGTAATATAGCATGTAGTATATAATATTTAGTGAGATTTGTTCCAAAATATTTTCTTGCTAAATACAAAACACTCGGTACAGGTCGTGGCCCTAATAGTTTTTTAGGTCGCCAACCGTCCCAACTACCCATTTGTCGTAAACCTCCTTGACTTACTTTGAGGTGAATTCGCTTGGCTTTATAATTAGAAATATTTTTATATCCTGCTAAATAGGCTCTTAACCCAAATTCGCCATCTCCCATGCGTTGTTTTTCGAATTGACGGTCAAATAATCCAATATGCTCGAAAATTTCTCTTTTTAGCAATACGTTCCCAGTATCTAATTGATCGCTCCAGCGGAAATAACTGTAGTGTTTGGGTATTTCGTCACCAGTTGTACTTATTGAAACGCCAGAAGACAAATCGGCATCAAAAAAATCTAGTGTTTTTATGTGTTCTGCAATCCAATTGGGTTCTACTAACGAATCATCATCATACAACAAGATATATTTTCCTTTACTAAATTGTATGGCTTCATTTCTAGCTCGCCAAAGTGCTTTCTCTTCCTGAAACCAGAAATGCAAATCGAGATTCCAACCATTGTAAAAATCTTCTTGAAAATCGTCAGTCTGATCGACAATAATGACTTCAAAATTTTTATAGATCTGGTTTTCTAAATCCCGCAACACATCTTTTAGATAAACATATCTATTTAGTGTTGGAATTATTACCGAGACTAAAGGCAATTCATGTACTAATTTACTATCGAAAGTTTCGTATTTAAGATAGTTGAAATGATCTTTAGAATAATCGAAACGTTTTGTTTTTTTAGCTTTTAGAAAATTAATAATTTCAGAAAATGGGTTATGAAGTGTGATTATTCGAATAAGCAATACATAATAAACCCATGCTTTGTGAAAATTTTTGAACAAGAAAACATACTCGTCTTGTAACGGAATAGCTTCTTTTTTCCAGATATCCAATCCTGCTTTATACTCTTTATTTATAAATCCTTGCTGAAAAGCTGTCCAAGCAACATCACGTTCTTGCGCTATATTACTTTTGTAATTAGTATCTATAGAATATGGAAATGAAACTGTGTCTAATTGTTGTATAGTTGGAAAATATCCAAAATCTTTATTCGATTTTAAATTAAAATAAGCAACAGGTTGCAGGTATTTATAAAAACTAAATATCATTCGATATCATTTCAAGCATTCCTTTTACAGAAAGTGTCTCTTTCCATAATTGTCTATTATTGAGTTGCATTTTAACAAAATTATCTTCTGATAATTGATGGTGAAAATCACTAACAATTGTTGCAATTTTCTTTCTCTCCTTCCACTCTATCCAAACCACATGATTTTTCCAATTTATGGTTTCTTCAAATGGCAACAGGCAATCGGTATCTACAAAAATAGGGATTTTCCCTAACATGAGTGTCTCGTATAATCGCACAGAAAAATTGCCTCCCCCTCGTACACATAGTATATAATCGGACTGATGGATATTCTGGTAATATTCTAACGTTGTGGCTTCTCGTTGTACTTCAGTAATGGCACCACCACGATAATTTTTGCGGTAGATGAAATTTGTTTTGATGAGGGCTGATCTTTCAAAATAACGCAACAACTTTGCTCGTTCGTATGCCGAGGCAAACAAAGTTTCATAATCTTTTCGGAAAGGTTTTTTTAGGAATCGCGTACTATTTTCTAAAAGACATTTCGCTATTTCCTTTAGTCGCTTGGTTGATGATGCGGTAGCATGACCACAAAAACCGACTATTGGCACTTCTTTTTTGGTAGATGGCATTATCGTTTCTTGACTAAACAATCGGTGGAAATGATCGGATAACGAAACGGGAAATCCTTTATTTTTATCCGATAATTGTTTTTTGAATCCACCCATTCTAAAATATACAATATTAGAAAATTCTGGAAAAGCAATACCAAAATCACCTCCTATAAATCCGAAAGCTTTGATGTTGTATTGGATACAGAGCGCATTTATTGTTGCTAATTCGTCGCCTTTATTTTCTGCAAAATAGGTGTTTATTGAAAAAGGGATGAGTACCATTTGGGCATTTTCTATGCTTTCTGTAAAGTAGAAATCGTTACCTAAATTCCATTTATTATTTGCAATAATATTATTTGCCCAGCCTTTTTCTGAATAAAAAGGTCGGTTTAAGATAAAAAGAGTTCTTTTGTCTTTTGCCGGAAAGCTAATATTGGGAATGAAGATATTCAAAAGAATGCTTTTTAAAACAGTTTATTTATATTATTTATGAAATGAAAAAACAAATATGTTATTTATAATTATAAACGCTGTTTTTTCCATTAATAGTATTAATTTGTTTGGCAACCTTATTGGAAATAAATAAAATATTTGTAATAATTGATTGTCTTTCTTTACTTTCATTAATACCATAAAAATTATACGGATAATAATTATAATTCCGCATGTAAGAAATAATATCTTCTAACAAAGGTTGGTCTTCATACGTTGGAATAAAATTTACTTCTGTAAAAATAAAATCTATTTTTTCTTGTCTCAAAAATTCTGAACAACCTTGCAAAGCTTTCAATTCAAAACCTTCAATATCTAATTTTAAAATTGAAATTTCTGAAATATTATTTTCTAAACAATAATCTTTAATAGAAATAATAGGTACTTGAATTAGTTTAAATTTCCTTGCTAAATGAGAGAGATGAAAATCATTTGGTTTTAAAAAAGAAGAAGTCCCCGTATTATTGTTTTTATAAAACTCTAAAACTCCTTTTGAATCGCTAATCCCAGAGTTGTTAAATTTAACATTAGCCGATTCCTTATTTAAGTTGATAATTAGTTTTTGAAAAACATCAGGATTAGGCTCGAAGCTGTGTATTTTAGCATTCTGAAATCTTTTATGAAATTGATAGGATACAAAACCAACATTGGCTCCACAATCAAATATATGAGTTGGTTCTTTACAAATTAATTTGAAAAGAAATTTTAAATCATTAAACTCATTTTTATTATTTGTTCTCAAGAAAGCCTTTAATCTCATTTTTACTCTTGAAATAAAATTCTTTCGTAGTATAAACCTCGTAATTATATTTTTATAATACATTTTTAATTTTTCTAATAATTTTCATAGAATTCTATAAATTTTGTAACCTGATCTTCTATGTTAAATTGACTTTTTACTCGATTGATAGCTGCTTCGGAAATCATCTCTTTTTCTTTACTAGACAACTCATTTACGGTTCTAATCTTAGTAGCCAAAGATAACGGATTTCTTTTAGGAACCACAAAACCCGTAACATTATTTATCACATTTTCAGTTAAGCCTACGGCATCGCTCACGATACAAATTTTGCCCATGGCTTGGGCTTCCAACACAGCATTGCAAAAACCTTCTTGATGGCTGTATTGAATATATAAATTGGCTTTTTGGAGTTCGCTTTTTACCTCATCAGGGTTTCGCTTTCCTGCAAAAATAACCTCATTTGTAAGCCCTAATTGATGGACTGCAAATTGCAATTTTTCCTTTTCTGCGCCGCTACCAATTATGGTGTACTGAAAACGTATTTCTTTTTTTTTGAGTATCGCTAAGGCTTCTAGTGTGGCCGTTATTCCTTTTATCCAATGCAGCCTGGCTACGGTTAGAATATTTAGATTGTCGTTATTTTGAACGGTAGAAAAAAATAGGCTGGTGTCTATTGCTGGTGCTATTTTTGAGATGCTTTTTGGATGTATTCCGTTTGCCATCAAATCCTTTTTCATTCCTTCAGAGAGCACATGATATTGCACCTTTTTTGAGAATAATAATTTATAGCAATTTTTATTTTTTTGTGGGTACACGTAATGATCAAATCCTCTAAAACTTACGGCCATTTTTGCGCCTATTGCTTTAGCCACGTTTTCTCTCCCTTCTGCCAATGTTCCAAAAGTAAAATGAAGCCAATCTAGTTTTTGATTTAAAAAATGACTATTCAAGAAAACCATTCGTACCGATTTTTTAGTACTCAAACCGTCTTTTTTACCTAAATTATACAATCGAATGGCAGTTTTCGAATTAGAAATTATTTGCACTAACGAATGCCAAAAAACAACTATTTTGTTATGAATATAATAATTGGGGAACGGAATTATTGTACATGGCATTTTTTCGTTGCTTCGATTGTCTACAACAAACAAAGTAACTTCAAAACCACTATCCATTAAACCTTTAATTTTATTTCTAAAAAAAGTTTCTGAATAACCTGGTACCGATGGCAAGATTAATCCAATTTTCATTTATACAAATTCAATTCATTAACTCAATTCTCCTAACATAGATGTGATTTGATTCCTTATTTTGAAGCCAAAACGACTTCAAAATAAAGGAATATAGCATTTTAATCTATACTTTGAGGTAATTTATCTCTTTGGTTAATATTTTTTAAGTAGTTTGGGTATTCTTGATTTTTTGGCAACAACAATAAATGACACTTTCCTCTAGTAGCAATTGTTTCTCCATCTTTCAATAATTCTTTACTATGCAAATAATATGGATTGTAATGATTCTCTTGACACCATTTTATAACAAAATTTGCACTATCAAGCATGGAGAGTTCAGGTAGTGCATGCATTTCTACAATAATTTTTGCTATCTGTTTTTTTGCTGTTTCAACTGCTCCTTTCAATGCTAAATTTTCAGCTCCCTCCACATCTATTTTAATCAAATCCGGAATGGTGTTTGTTTCTCTTACTATTGTATCTATGGTTATTTTCTTCACGTAATAATAGGAATTAATTGCGGAAGCCGTTTCGGCATGATTGGCATACATACTTCCTGCTTCACCAGAACCAACTGTGTAAAATTTAACTTCTTCACCATCAACATCACCAATAAAAGCAGAAATAAATTTAGCCTTATAGCCAAATCCATTTATGATTAAGTTTTGAGCCGTTTTTGCTAAAGCCTCAGGGTTTGGATCAACAGCAACAATCATTTTATTAGTTTTTTGGATAGCCGCAAGCAACGATATATAACCAATATTACAGCCCAAATCATAAAAAACCTCACTATTTTTTGTCAAATAAAAGAGCCAAGCGTCATCCATATCCACGCTCTTTCTATCGATTCCTTTTACCCCTTTTAAAGTAATTTCAGCAATTTTAAATGATAAAAAATTACTTTTTTCTTTGTTTAAAAAATAACCTATTGCTTTTTTTATTTTTTTATAGTTCATTGTACTTCATTTATATAGTTCTACTAAAAAGTTTACACTCTTTTAGATGGCAAGTTAGTATTAAATAATAGCTTATAAAATATTCCTTAATTATCTTAATACTAAATAATTCACCTCATATTTTGAAACTTTAACACAGATTGATATAAATCTAACATTAAAGTACAATTTTCATCAAAATTATGTTGCTCTTCGATAGTTGTTCTCGCTTTTTTACGAATTTCAATTTTTTCTTTTTCAGACAATAACGCGATTGTTTTTATTTTTTCGGCTATCGCTACTGGATTTCGTACAGGTACCATAAACCCGTTTTCGCCATGGGTAATTACTTCTTCTATTCCTCCACAATGGGTAGAAAGAACAATAGTCCCAAATGCCATGGCTTCCAGTACGACATTCGCAATTCCTTCTTCTAGACTGGATAACAGCAATATGTCGGCTTGTTGTATTTCAGTTATAATTTCTTTAAAAGGCATATTTTTTTTAAAAACAACTTCTTTTTCTAAATCCAATTGTGCCTTTTGAAAAATTAATTCTTCGTCATTTCCAACTCCAATTATGGCATATTGAAAATCGAAATTTTCTTTTTTGAGTAAAGCGCAAGCGTCTAACGCATCTGTATACCCTTTTACCCAGTGCGAGCGACCAATAGATAGTATTTTTAGTGTTTTGTTTTGAATTTTATTTTCTACAAAAGGCAATTCGTTTAGCCGCAAACCGCTATAAACGACTTTTATTTTAGTGGTTTCAGCGCCATATTCTTCCGCTTGCATTTGTATCGATTTCGACACCGCATGAAAACCATCTACTTTAGGAAAAAGTGCTAAATATTGTTCTGCTAACTTTTCGTCGGCTATTGGACTAATGGTAATGTGTGTACCTCGCAAGCTTAGAATTAATTTGATACCAAAATCACGAACCCAAATCCAATCTTCCAAACTTTTCGCCCATTGCAAGTGAAAAATATCTGGTTTGTGGTATAAAACAGGATAATATTTAACTTTATATAAACTCGTATTTCTTTTTTTATTCGAAATTATTTTGTCTAATTTTTGTTTTTCTTTCGGCTTAAAAATAGTCAGTAAAAAAGTGTATTTCAACAAAATATATAGTTTGTTCCACTTGTTAGAATACGAAAAAACAGAAACGTTTTTTGCATACGAAACCTTTTTTTTTGCTTGTAATCCAAAAAGAGAAATTTGAAAACCATCATTTGCCAATCCTTCTATCAATCGTTCGATAAAAGTGGTACTGGGAATTTCTCCCGAATAGATGGCTATTTTTTTGGGTTGCATTATTCTTTTTGTTTTGAAAATAAAGACAAAGTTAGCAACATACTAACCGAATGCGAATAATAAACGGAATCTTTATTGGTAAATTTATCATAAAAAGAAGCGACCACGTCGTTTGGTATTAATTCTTGGAAAGAACTGTTTTCGAACAACCATTTTTGCAATGCTGCATCGTTTTCTTTTCCAACAAATTGCAGTTCCCAATTGCGTTGGATGATTTTTTTAGTGAACAATTTACGTTTTATTTTGCTATATATTTTATACGGCAAATTAAACGGTATTTTGTTCCAATGGTACTGATACAAATTGAATGGCCGATGATCTTGCCAGGTTATTTTAGCCAAATCGGGCATTCGCATTTTTAGATATTCGATTTGAATTTGTCTTCCAGCGAGATATTTCTCTGGAATAGTGCAAATAAATTCGCACATTCGGTTATCAAAATACGGAACAGTTATCGGTCTTACCGATTCAAAAACCGAGAGGTTGGTATTCGTCCATCGTGGCGCCCAATACAAACTTTTGAACGCTCTGATTTGTGCATTGGCACTTTGTGGAATATTGATATTTATAAGTAAAACTTTGATTCTTTCAGAAAGGTATTCTTCAAAATTTCCTTCGAGTTCCCATGATTTCCAAAGTGTATTAGCAAGTTCTAAACCACCTTTTTTAATGACTTTTTTTTGAATACTATGCACTTGTTCATCTAAAGTTAAATCTTCTGGAACGCCCATATCGTCAAACAACACATCGCCCCAGTGCCCTAGACTAAACACATTGCCTAATTTTGCATATTCTTCTACAAAAGCCATTTGGCGCGGGTGTGTAAACTCGGAATAGCATTGATTTATTTTGGCTAATTTTTCAATTTTATTCCATAAATATCCATTTGGTATTTTCCAATTCTGAAAAGGAAAATTACAGGCTTTGGCAATTTTTTTGGCATAATACGTTTCATCATGACCACCTTCAAAAGCATAACTATAGGCATTTACTTTGTTTCTTAAATGTTGTAATGCGGCGGCTTGGGTGCGACTATCTAATCCTCCAGAAAGTGGTAGTATAACTCTTTTATCTCCCACCTGTTCTTTGATTATGGTTTCGAAAAGTGTTGCAAACTCTTTAACTATTTCGTTTAATGGTCGTTCTACTGGTGTGTAATGCCATTTGAAATATGAAGTCGAAGAACTAATTTTATGATCTTCTATTGTATATTCGTGAGCAGGTTTTAGCGCTTTTTGGTCTTTATAATAGGTGTCGTCATCTAAAAAGAAACCGATGGCAGCAAAAACACAAATAGCTTCGTAGTCGAGCGATTTTTTTTCACCAACGAATATGGAAGTATTTGGGATTATATTTATTTTTATGGATTGCATATTTGTTACTTAACCAATTTTATATACAATTCTTCATGCTCTTTGATGAATTTATCTACAGAAAAATGTTCTATGCAATAATTACGAAGTTTTTCTCCTATTATTGTTCTTTCTTCTTTAGGTTTTGAATATAATTCTTCTATTTTCTGAGTAAGCATTTCTACATTTGAAGCTTCAAACAAATATTCTGGAAAATCCTTAAGCACAAAATTTATTCCTGAAATATTGGATCCTAGAACAAGTAATTTCATTGTCATTGCTTCGATTAATGCCATACCCAAACCTTCCTTTTTACTAGGCATAACATATAAATCTGCATTTACTAAAAATGGTCTCACATCTAAATGTTTTCCTAGAAATGAAATGTTAGATTGCATACTAAGATTATGAACTAATTTTTTCAGTTCGCTAGAATATGCCGTTGTGTCATCACCGAGTATATCAAGATGAATGTTTTTTAAATCTTTTATGGATTCAATTAAAACTTCAATTCCCTTTATTGGTACCAAATTAGCTACCGTAATTATTTTAAATTTATCGCTATTTTTCTTTTGAAATAGTTCAGGACTATAAAACGCTACATCTAACCCAATTGGAATAAGTTTTTGTTGTTTTTTATAAGGAAAATAGTGTTTCATTTCGTCATTTATAGTGATTATAAAATCCGCACAATAACTTTTGATTTTCCAATGAATATTGCCCCAAGTCATGGCTTTTTTGGTATATATGTATTTTGCACCCGCTAATTTTGTAGCTAGCATTTCTGTCCAATCACTACTCCAATTCCAAGAATGAACAATGTCAAATTTATTTTGTTTAACGAACTGCCTAAAAGGTTTTATTCTATTAAAAATACTAAAATAGGGTTTTAGTTGACAAGTTGTTTCAATCAAATGAATTGGCAGCCCTAATTTCTGAATTTCTGAAAACAAAGCACCTTTATTGTGTGAGCAAGCAATGTGAATTTCAAATTTAGCTGGATCTAATCCTTTTGCTAAATCATATACAACCTTACCACTACCTGCCGTATTAAAATTTGGAATAGTATATAAGATTTTTATTTTTTTAGTAATTTCTTCCATTTAAAATAATCTACCAAGTTAAGATGTTCCTCTCTTTTGCTATTCATGAATGCATATTCATAAAATTGATTCTCCATTTTGGTTTCAATTTTATTAAATAAATGTAGTTGTTTTTTTGACAAAACACCAACACCCCAGTCGGTATCAAAACATATTGAAAATAGGTCTTCATGATGTCTGAATTTATAAAAAGCTTTCCACGTAGTACCATTCCAATACCCTCTTGCAGGAGAGTTTCTAAAATAATAATCTTCCCGTTGGTGAAATTCAGTGGGAGGATTACAATCATGTAGAATTATAAATCCTGTGTCAGATAGAAATTGTAAGCTATTTTTAATATCTCTTTCTACTTGCTCAGAAAGATGCAAACCATCAATAAAAATTACATCAAATTTTATATCACTTTTGATTTGTGTTAATTTATCTGATGCTAATTTTTCGAAAAAATCGTCTGATGTTAATTTAAAATCTACTGGGTTTGATTTAAACTCAATTCCAGGATCTACCGAAAATTTATTTTTACAAATTATCTTATCAAAATTATCTGAAGGATCCCTAACACCAATTTCTAAATAATGAATAGCTTCTGTTTGTTGTAATAGAATATTTATTATTTCCGATCTTTCTGGTTGTTTTGCTATTTCTTTTTTAATAATTTCTCGTGTACTAATGAAGTATTTATCATTTAGAATTCGTTCACCTACTTTTAATTTATCTAGAAAATATCTTACTTCTTTTTTTAACTTCTTTAACATATATTATCTTTTACTTAGTTTTAATCTCTTCAATAAATACCCTAACCACCTTGCATCTGTAGGATTTTGCACAAAAAACTTTATGAAATAAAATGGCCAATGAAATTTGTCATATTCTGACAATTCCATAAGTTGCTGTGTCGTAATACCAAATTTATAATCTTTTTTGGTTACTACTTTATGGTATTCAAATTTAAATGATCGTAATAACTCTTTTGCGGCTAGAAAATGTATTTTCTTATTTTTAGTAATTGAATTTCTATCGTTTCTTCTATCTAAAAGCACTAATGATTCATTAATTCCATGTATATTAGAGTGCAAACAAAAACGCAATATATAAGCCCAATCTATAGGTATGTTTGGGTAATGTTTAGAAAAATAAAGACCGTGGTTTATATGAACCGCTTTTCTAAACATCATACAGGTGTTTACTACTTTCATTTGATACCTATAGTTAAATAAAAACATCTCTTCGCCTCTTGGATATTGTTTGTTATTTACTAAAATTCCGGGAAAACGAAAAGTTATTTTTTTACCGTCCCAAAAGTCGGCAATGCCAGACACAAGTCCTATTTCTGGTTTATCATCTAACAATCCTACTTGCAATTTTAATCTTTCAGGATAATAAAAATCATCTTGTTCGGCAACTGCAATATACTCTCCATTACAATTAGAAACTAACCTATTCATAGTTGGTCCCAATCCTAGATTTTTTTCATTGATTAAAATAATAACTTTCTTAAACTTAGGTATGCATTCATTTACGATTTGTAAAGAAGAATCTCTACCACCGTCAATACAAACCACTAACTCAAAATCTTGATAGGTTTGAGTAAACAAACTTTCTAAAGTTCTTGCTAGAGTTTTTTCGCCATTATAAATGGGTAGTATTACGGATACTTTATAATTCATTTTTTACTTTTTTATCTCTAAGCCTCATCATAGGAAGCTCATAATACTTATACAACAGTATTGAAAGCACAATAACTAAAAGCCAATATATTATATAATTTAGCATACTGATTTGAAATTCGCTCTGAATAAAATTTTCCCAATGAATTTTCTTTATAATCCAAATTTGAATCACACTTAAATTTAATAAATACATTGAATAGGATATTAAACTTAAATATGTAATTGGTTTGTAAAAAATGCCCCCATCTAACTTTAAAACACTTAAAAAAGGTAATATAAATAAAGTTGCTAATGAAATAAATGAAAAAGAAAATACTTTAAAATAAGCTCCATTTATATCTGACGAATAAAATTTAGCAAATAAAAACATTGTTATACCTGCAACCAGAAATATCTTCTTAAATCTAACCCATTTTTCAAAAGTATAAAAATGCAAATAAGCGCCAATAACACCATACATCAAACTATCAAGTCTAGTGAAAACTTGCTTTCTAAATAACAAATCCCAATCGTGAACATTACTAATGTTTATATTTAGATGTTTATAATATCTAAATATTGTTATAAGAATTACAATAGATATTGCAACCCCCAAAACTGCTTTTTGTGGTTGCATTTTTAAAAATCTCATTATTAAAAAAATGAAAACAGGAGTGATTAAATAAAACCATTCCTCAACGCTCAAACTCCATGCTTCTATAAAAAATGAGGGATGGTAGTTTGTTAAATTTTGTGAAAAAATAAGATACTTTTTTATTTTCCATAATTTAAATCCATCAGTGAACAAATAATTTAAAACACTTAAAAGCAGTAAAATTAAAAAGTAATTAGGTAATGTTCTAAACCATCGTCTTGTCCAAAAATTAAATAGCAAGCCTAAGGAAAACGTCTCATTATCTTCAAGTATTTTTATCAATATACCCCCAATAAGAAATCCACTTAAAACAAAAAAAATAGATACTCCGTCATAAACAAAAAAATCAGATATAGGTTTTAACTCTTGAGGCAATAATTTTGTACCATGATCTATCACAACAAATAGAATTGCAAGGGCCCGCAATATATCCAAACCAAATTTTCTCCCCTTATCTGTTTTTAAAGTAAATATGCCCATTAAATTTTTCTTCTACTATTATTTAAAATAACTTTATACAAATTGGCTAATTTTTCTATTTCTTTTTCTGTCGAAAAATTTTCGTTTACATATGTTATTGCATTTTGAGAAAACAGAAAATACAATTCTTTATTTTTCCAAAGTTTAATAGTTTCTTCAGCTAACTCTTCTAGGTTCGAAAAATCCTGAACTAAAGCCGTTTTATCTTTCAATACTGCTTCAGGCAATCCTCCTGAACTAGAAACAACACAAGGCAAACCAACAGATTGCGCTTCTAACACTGTTGTTGGAAAGGCTTCGGAAAAACTCAATTGAACGAAAAAATCATATTCTGGCAAAACTTTTATTAACTGATCATTATCTATTTTTCCTTTTACTGTAACTAATCCTGTTAGTTTGTAAAAATCTATTAAATAATACAACTGCCCCAAGTCATGTCCGTCTCCGTAAATATCAAATTCGAAAGGAATGTTTTTTTCGTTAAGGATTTTTGCAAAGCGAAGTGTTCCTTCTATATTTTTTTCCCATGTCATTCGAAATGCCGATACCAATCTCAAAACGTTTGGATTAGTTAACTTAGGCAAACTTACAGACTCCTTCCCAAAAGAAATAGGTATTACATGAATTTTTTCTTGACTAACACCCCATTGCATAAGATATTTTTTTTGGTTTTCGCTCATAACTACAAAAGCTGCAATATGATCACTGTTTTGATAAAATTGTTTCCAAGAATCTCCTAGCCATGGTTTTACATAAGTATCACCACCTCGTAAAGTCACTATTAGATTTGGTGCTTTTTTAAGTTTTTTAAAATCCTCTAATTTCCTCCATAAGTAACTGTGCTGTAGGTGAACAATATCGTAGTTGCTCATGTACTTTAAATCGATAGATTTATACTTTGAAAGTTTTAGTTTAAATACTAAAAATTGGAAGTAATCTTGAATCCCATATCTAGTTACTTTATAATCGGCAACCTTATTTGTATCGTAAGCTAATGCTTTAATGTTTAATTTTAACTTAATAGTAACCAACAAATTCAAAAGATACTTTTGATAGGTTCCTGGCATTTGGTCGTAAACGTAAAGTATTTTCATTATTTAAAATTATTTTTATCTACTTTTAGATTTATGCCCAATTAATATTTTGTTTCATCAATTTAGCAGGTGACCCAGCATAAATTGCATTTGAAATTTCATATTTACTATTTAAAACACTATTTGCTCCAATGACACAATCATCAGGAATTACACAACCTTTCAATATTGTTGTCCTACAACCTATCCAAACATGATTTCCTATATAAATTGGTTTGAGCATTGTGTTTTTATTTCCGTTACTATCAATAACTGAATGCGAATCGGTATCCATTATTAATATATCCCAAGACAATAAGCAGTTTTCTCCAAACTCTATTTTATTATGGCAAATAATTGCGGTTTCAGCTGTAACTTTAAAATTGGAGCCTACATTCAAAATCCCTTTTATATCGACCGAAATTTTAGTCCCATGCCCAAATAATGCTTTCCCATTAAAAACAACTTTTCCTGAAACTTGCCAAATGGACCTTGATCTTTTTTCATCAAAAATCCCAATTTCTCCAAATCCAAAATTGACTAAATTATATTTAATTGGGCAATTTAAAATAATAGTCCCTTCCATTTTTTTTAAATACACATTCCTAGAAAGAATTATTGGAAAATGAATTGCTTGCTCAAAGGGTAAATATTTGAAATTAAACCAAATGGTTTTGTAGTTTTCGGTAAATAAATATTTAATTAACTTTATATATTTTTTCATAAAAATTAAAAACACTACTTGTTAATAATCTGATAAAAATTATTATTTTTACCATCTACCGCTATAATTGTTTCCTTTTTAGATTTTACAACACTTATATGATGGGTTCCGTCTAAATTATAGCCGCTTTCGCTTGATAAAAAGGGTACAATATAGTCTTCTTCAAGGAATTTTTGTTCATTTAATTCAACAATTTTCATTAATTTGACTCCTTCTCCGTAATGTTTTTTTGAAATTTGAACGGGTCTAAAGATTTGATCTCCTTCAAAAATAAAATTTCCTGCATTTCTATTGGAAATAAGCGGACTTTGTTTGTGTTCTATCCATTCTGAAAAAATGGAATACGAATAAAAAAGTCGTGTTAGATTCAAATCTAAATCGAAAGTAAACCAATAATATACGTTTTCTAATTTGAGGAAATTTGTATCTACCAATCTGGAATCTTTATACAAAATTTTGCATACTTCCCATTTTGAAGGAAACACTAAAGCTTTGTATAATCTAACCGTTTTATCTTCGCTACTTTCAGGTATCATATAACAGTGCTCTTGGTACTCGAAAACATTAGGATAGGATAAATGAAACGATTCACTAATTACTTTTTGAATGCTTTTTAGTTTATTATTTACAATTTCTGCCGACCAGATTTCTCCTTTACTATTTACGATTGCTTCATAAAACAAAAATAATTTATCATTATTATCAATCAGAAAAGGATCGGCAAAACCCGAAACTTCTTTATAGAAAGACTTATTTTTTAATGAAAACCAATTGAATGCGATGCTTCTTTTCCAATTTTTATCTTGAAAATTATCGGTTGTTTTATAAATCATTACTGACCATGATACTTTTTTAAACTGATAATTAAATTTCTTCAATTTATACTTCAGTTTTATACCTAACGTACTTTTCCAAGTATATTTCAATAATAGATTTAGTATAGCAATCATAATATTCTTGAGTAATACTTGAGCAGTATGGATACGTATTTGAGATTTATTCTTTGAGATAAATAGGTTCTATTTTTTATTTTATTGAAATGTTTTTTTAGGTATTTTTTCTCTTTTTCGCGTCCCATTTCTGGGCTAATTAATTGCAAGAATTTTAAATGTTGGTCGAAATATTTTTTAAAATAATCAATCCCTTTGTTTTTACTCAAACTAGAAACACTAGAATCAATTTTTCTAAAATAACTTGTTGTATTTGGATTGAATGAAATGGATTTGTTTTTAAAAAATTCATAATAAAAAACTTGATCTCCCATGTATGAAAACTGGTCGAAAGTCATTTTATTGAGTTCCTCAAGACTTGGCTTTCTAAAAAGCACACAGCTTACATTTTTTATTGGGCTCGAGAAAAACATGGTTCCGTCAAGTGTACAACTTGTATTATTATTGTTAAAAATAGGGTGAACTACTTCTTTTTTAGTTACCGTTAAACCTTCTACAGTTATCGTTTTTGCTACTACGGCAAAATGATTAGAAATAGTTTCTAGTTGTGTTTCTAAAAAATTTGTTTCGGCAAAATCATCGGTTTCTGCAATCCAAATATATTGGGCTTTTGCCAATTCTAATCCTTTTCTCCATTGTTTGAAAGGAGAACCTGAATTTTTTTTATTTACTATAAAGTGAGAAACTTTAGGATGATTTTCGTAGTGTTTCAAAATAGCTAAACTTCCGTCTGTTGAAGCATCGTCAAAAAGCAGCACTTCGAAATCTTGAAATGTTTGATTAAATATAGAATCTAATCTTTCTTTCAAAAAATCTTTATGATTATAATTTGGAATAATTATAGATACAAGTGGTATCATTTATTTTTTTAATAATCTGTTTAGCGCCTTTTGCATTCGTTCTGAATCTGATCGCATTTTTTTTCTACCTTCTATTCCCTCAATATAAACATTAGGCAAATGGTGTATCATATTGTCTTGAAAATCAGATATACAAATAAGTTTTTTCAATCCTGCATATTTATATATATCAGTATTAACTTTACATTTAAGACTATAACTCAATTCTTTATTAATCAGTTTTTTTTCAAATATTTTCTTGTATATTTTGTTTAGATAAGCAATATATGGCTTTTCTGTTTCGTCAACTAAAGCAAGGAAATCTATTTTTTTTCCAATCCTTAAAAGTTGTTCTTTTGTGAGTATAAATGTAGCTTGATGCAGATTAGAAAAGTGAGCGAATTTTTTTTCTCCGTAGGTTTCAACACTATTAAAATCCCATTCAAAATGATATCCTTTACCTGAATGATACCCTGGATAATAAATTCCTGTTTCGTCTTTTTCTATTTGAATAAGTCCCGTAATCCTATTTTTGGGCAGTATTTTTGAATATAAAATGTGGTTATCTAGCTGTTTTTCAAGAAATAAATGATCATTTTCGCCATAAATAAAAATATCATAATCATTTCTGTTTTCCCATAGTACTTTTCTGCAAGTTAGAGGCAATAATTGATAATTGTCGAGCGCTATTACATTTACTTTGTCTATTCCTGAAATATTCAAATCTATATTGGAGTTGACTATAACTGTAACGTCATATTTTTTGAATGACTTCAATTCTTTAACAACTTGTTCTAAATAAAAAAGTTGCTCTTCTCCGTAATTTACTAATACTGCTAATACTTTTGTTAAATTAGTATCCATTATTTGATTTTTAGTCTTATAAAAAATGTATGCCTTTTTTCTTACTCAGTTCTTTATTTTTGTTTATCTCACTAAAATTTATAGTGTTTAAAACTGTAATATTTCTTACAATTCGTTTACATAGTTTAAAATCTAAACTTAGCAATGAAAGGTATAGGTTTTTAATTTCAAATTTATAAAAAGACTGTTTTATTCTTTTAGATGATGGGTTTGAAAATTCAAATATAATTTTTCTTTTATAAAATAATTTTTCATCGGTAAAATAATCACTTTTTGCTCTCTGCTCTCTGTCGTGATAAATTTGAGTATCAGGATATACTCCTATTTGCAAATCATGATACAAAACTCTCTGACAATAGTTGTCATCCTCTCCGTAATGAAAAAAAGAAGGGCTAAAACCTCCTATTTCTTCAATGGTTCTTCTAGAAAGAAGCCAAGCGGCAGCATTTATAAAATTAGTATTATACAATTTATCTTCTGTTTTGTTTAGATAAATATCTGACAACAAATTTTTGCATTTTGAGGGAATTATATAGTTCGAAAAACCATAATCGAAAGCATTTCCATCGCCATTGAGATGCATTGGACTAACAATCCCGTATTGTGGATTTAGCTTAGCTACTTGAACTAATTTTTGGATTGTATCTTCCTGTACCCAAGCATCTTGGTTTAGCAAAAAAACATAGTCAGCTCCAGAGTCATAGGCTTTTTTTATCCCTATATTATTTGCTTTTCCGAATCCTAGGTTTTTTTCACATTGAATAAAATCGACTTCAGGAAATTCATTTTTAATTATATCAACAGATCCGTCAGTAGAACAATTATCTATGACAATAGTTTTTACTGGAATTGAGCTTTTTTGTAAGCTTTTGAAACAAACATCAATCCATTTTTTTGGATTGTATGTGATTACTACAACATATATCTTATAATCCATTTAGTATAATAATATCTTATGAAAGGTATATAAAATTAGAATGATCACAAAAAAAGTTAATTCGATTTAACATTAATATCAAATAGTTATTTATAGTATCTTTTTAATTATTTTCTTTACAAGCTTGAAAGGAAATAAGATAAAATGGCCTAGTTTATAGGTAGCGCTTTTATGTATTTGTTTAGCTATTTCTGCATTAATCAGATGTGCTCCGTCAAAGACAGATGTGCTTTGGTTTTTAAATTCTACATTTGAAGCTATAATAATATGGAATAAAGGATTAACTGCTTTATCTTTTATATGTGTATAGTTTCCTGTAAAAAACTTTATTTCGTTTTGAGGCAAACTATCTACAATAAGAGAAGTCCCTTTATTATATAATTGTGACAACATTTGTTTAAAATCGAAATATTTAGAAATCAAATCCGTAAATTCTTCTTTATATAATTCTTTTACATGAAATTCATTTTCAACTTTTCTTTTATCAGAATAATATAATTTATCTGGAGTAGAGATAATCAATAACCCATTTGGCTTCAATACTCGTTTGATTTCCATCATCATTTCTTCATGTTCATCATGGTGTTCAATTGTTTCAAAACTCAATACTACATCAATACTTCCATTTTCTAATGGTATCTTGCTAGTATTTCCAGTTTTAAATTCAATGTTGTTTTTTTTGTATTTTAACTTTGCGTCATTTATACATTTTTCGTCAATATCTACACCATATACGAAAGTAGCGTGTTCGCTTAACAAATTACTTCCGTAACCTTCTCCACTTGCTATATCTAAAACAACCTTATCTTTTACATAATCAAAAACCATTGAATATCTGTGCAAATGTTCAATAGCAATTCTATTGTAAATAAAAGTTTCAAGTCTTTCTCCTGTAAAATTTCTCTTCATTATTCCCAATTTAATTGAGGACGAATTATTCCAGGAAAATTTCCAGAATAATTTCCTCTAACAGTATTTATACTTATTTCATCAATAATATTAAAACTAACAATTTCTTGTTCGTGAAACACTACAACAAAAGGATTATATCTCATAATTGCAAAACTACAATTATATGCCCCTTCGGCTAGAAAATTTCCAGGTAAAGTGATTGTTTTTTTATACTTCCCTTTATCCTTTGCGTAAATTAAAGTATCTGAATCTTTATCATGTGAACTTAATACGTGGATATTATGGCTATTAAATAAATTAAACCCATGTGTGAATAATTGATTTTCTTTTAATATCTCATATTCAAATTCAATTTTAATTTCATTATCGATAGAGTGATTTAATGACGTTTCACCAATAGGATTAAATACCCTTGCAGATAATAATTTAATAAAATCACTCCCTGGAGCCTTATCAATATCCCAATTTTTATAAGGAACCTGCTCACTATTATCTAAATAACGACTTATTGACTGGTCAACATTTCCTAAAAAACTTATTTCTCCATTTTCTAAAACAATCCCTTTATTACAAAAACTCTTTACCGCCGCCATATTATGACTCACAAATAAAACCGTCCTACCTTGGCCTTTACTTATATCTCCCATTTTGCCAAGGCACTTTTTTTGAAATTCGGCATCGCCTACCGCTAGAACTTCATCTACAATCAGGATTTCGCTTTCTAGATGTGCCGCTACGGCAAAGGCTAAACGCACATACATTCCTGACGAATACCTTTTTACAGGCGTGTCTATATATCGTTCTACTCCTGAAAAATCGATAATTTCGTCGAGTTTTCTAGTAATTTCCTTTTTTCGCATGCCTAGAATGGCTCCGTTGAGATAGATATTTTCTCTTCCTGATAATTCGGGGTGAAATCCTGTTCCTACTTCTAGTAAACTGGCAATACGTCCTTTTACTTTTATGCTCCCCGTAGTTGGACTTGTTACTCGAGATAATAATTTAAGTAAAGTACTTTTCCCTGCTCCATTTTTTCCAATTATTCCTACTGCATCTCCTTGGTTTATTTCAAAATTGAGGTCTTTAAGTGACCAAACGATATCGCTTCCTCCTTTTGTGCTTCGGTCGTTAGTTTCTCCAATTTTAAGAAAAGGGTCTTCTTTTCCTAGAATTTTAGTTGCAACAAAACGTTCTAAATCTCTCGAAATAGTTCCTGTTCCTATTTGTCCTATCTGATAGGCTTTAGAAAGATTTTCTACTTGTATTACTTTCATTGAGGTTGAGACTGAGGTTGAGACTGAGGTTTCAGTACTTTGATGATTTTATTGAGTTCAAAAATGATTGAATCTATATTGTTTGAGATTTCTTGAATCTCTTTTTCGTTAAAATAAGCAACTCTTTTTCCGTAAATTAAATGATTTTTGGTTTCAAAAGCACTCCCTCTTGAATAAATATAAAATTTTATTTTATCTAAACTGGAACTTCTGCCAAATCCTTCTGCTATATTTGCGCTTATAGACAAAGCCGAACGCCTAATTTGACTGGTTAAACCATAGTCTTCCGAACGAGGTAAAGGCACCGTTATTTCAAATACAGAAGTTGCAACACTCATTGCGGTCTTCCATACATTCATATCTTCAAAACCTGTAAACGCCATTTGTATTTTATTGTTTTTTTAATCATTCTCTAACCTCAATTCTCAACCTCTCATCCTCATCCTCATCCTCAACCTCATCCTCAACCTTAAATCGTATCTACAAAATTTTTCTCCGTTTTATTAAAAATCAAAATCCCAAAAAACAATACAATAACAGTAATTATTGCGGAATATCCTAGACTCCAAACTGAGAATTCTCCTTTTCCAAGAAATGCAAAACGAAAAGCTTCAATTATTCCAGTCATTGGATTTAGCTCGATAATATTTTTATATTTTTCTGGCGCAGCACTTAATGGATAAATAACTGTTGTTCCGTACATCAACAATGTAACTCCAAAAGTAATTAGAAATGTTAAATCTTTATATTTTGTAGTTATTGCCGTAATAATTAACCCCAATCCCAACCCTAATAAAGCCATTAGTAAAACTAATAATGGAAAGAAAACAATTGCATAAGTTATATGAAAACTGGTTCCACTTGTAGGAAATATTGCAAAATAAATCATCATTATAAATAATAGCAATAACTGCACACCAAATCTGACTAAATTACTAACTACTATACTTAACGGCATAATTAATCTAGGGAAATATACTTTGCCAAATATATTGGCGTTATCCTTAAATACAGTACTTGTCTTTGTTAAACAATCTGAAAAATAGTTCCAAGAAGTAATCCCTGTTAGGTAAAAAAGTTGTTGTGGCAAACCATCGGTACTTATTCCTGCTAGGTTCCCAAAAACAAA
>NZ_JAYSSZ010000115.1:0-4280 GCF_043720215.1 Flavobacterium sp.
ATTTCTTGAACAATTTGTAATTTAAAAGACATACTGTAGTCTTTTTGGGTACGCTTTACATAGCGAGGTTCCTGGGTGTTTTCCATAACGATGAATTTGTGTATCGCTATTTTAGGACAAGACATAAAAACAACAAAAAAAGCTGGTCACTATGGCGATTCATCTACTTATGAAAAGCATCTGAATGAGAAAGCTGAGTTTTATAGTTTCTTATTATATCACTTAAACCAATAATAAAAGGCTCGCAATTGCTAGCCTTTCATTATTGATTTTTTACTTGTAACTATCTACCAATATACATTACGTTTATTTCGCAAAGGTTACCCAAAACAGAGTTAGAGCCCGCTACATGAGGATGGGAAGTTGTGGTTACATTGTCATCAGCATCAGCACTATATGCTGCATTTATTGTACACGTATCTCCAGCATTTAGCACTACGGTTTGTGTAATATTTGCTTCGTTGAAAAGTTCATAATAGTCTTGAGAGGAAAAAGTGCCACTTCTGTAAAAACTTTCAGAATGAGTATATTTTCTATAATTTACTCCTTGAATAGTTAGTTGGAAATTTCCTTCTACAAAACCAACTTTTGCTGCAGTTGAAGAAACAGGACTTGCGCCTAAATATCCAGTAAAAACAAAAAGATATTTACCATCATAAGGAGCTACAAATGTTCTAGCAGTTAAGCCTGTAAGATTTACATAAGTACCTACGTTGGTTACCATTCGGTTTCCTGGTGCTGTTTGTATAAATTTTGTTTCGAAATATTTATGAAATTGAGAAATCCATTCTGTACCGTCCCAAAAATATAAACCGGGAGTAACCCCATAAGTTCCAGGGGTAGTATTTGTATTAAAAACCATTGTGCCAATTTCAGCAACAGAATTTGTTAAAAAAACTCCAGTTAATGGGTTTTTAACAGGCGCCGCTACGTTTGTAGCAGTTAAAACTACACGAGGCATGAGCAATCCGTAGTTATTTGCACCCGCTACAACATCAAGAGCAGCATTAGGTGTGGTAGTTCCTATTCCTACTTGAGCATTTATAGTATTCATCAGAAATAAAAAGAACAGGATACAAACAATCTTTGTTTGAGGTTTAAGTTTAATAATCGTTAAGAACATAATAATCGTTTTGGTTTAGTTTGTTTTGTTGCAATTCTCATAAAAATACAATGATTTTTAATCTATTATACTAAAAATCAATAAACTCGATAAAACGACAATTTTTATCGGTTAAATGCGGTTAAATAAAAAAGGTGCTAATTTTAGCACCTTTTGTTTTTCTAAGAATTCCAGTATCAATTTTTAGGACTAGTTATTAGAATCTAAAAACCATAATTTACACCTAAACCAAATACTTCTCTAATTTGAAATGCGCCTCTAGCATTGTCATCGTACAGCGCTTGAAAAGCTATATTTGTAGAGATATATTTATTTATTTGCATCACCAAATTCATTTGATAATCGATATCTATATTTTGTGGTTTGTCTAGGTAATTGGAATATAGATTTAAAATATTTTCCATCGAAATATTTTCCATCAAGTTTAACTTATAATAACCATTTAGAGCGGCTCCAAATTCAAATCGACTAGATTTTCCTTGCTCTACACCAAAAGCAGAACCTAATTGTGTAAAATGGTCATGAACAAATATTAATTTTGAGGTTGCTGGTGCAATATTTACTTTTAGATTATCGCTTTTTTTCCACAACATACCAGGTCCTGATTGCAAATAAGCTGGCGAGAAAAAATGAGATATTTTTGTTCCTGTTGCTGGATCAACACCAGAATCCATTTGGGTTTTAAAGTTCAAATACCATGAATAATACCAGTTTCCTTGACCTGCCTTTCTTCCCAAAAGTGAAGTAAATTCTAATCTGTCGTCTGATTTTGTCATGTCTTTTCCCTTAAGTTTAGTTAAACCATAAGAACCAATGATTTTATTGTCCCAAACTATTTTTCCTGCTTTGTAGTTAAAATCATAGTTAAGACCTAAATTTCCAGCCATATTTGCTGTCCCACCACCTAACCAATCATTATTAAATGCCGATTGATTAAATAAAAACACAATGTTGCCGCTACGTTTCCAACCTACATTTGTAGTGTCATCTAATTTAAGGGCAGCCATTACATTTTTATTAAGTAATTCTTTTTCGTTTACTTGTGCATTAATATTGATTCCTAAAAGAAAAGTTGCTAATACCAAAATTATTTTTTTTATCTTAAATTTTTTTAAATTTTGTGCAAATTTATAAAAAATAAGGAAAAAATTAATTTATTTTCTTTTAAATAAAGGAACTGCGGAACAAGCCTCACCATACATAATACTCTTTGCAAATGGTTGGAGTTTTTGTACAGCGAGAATATAAGCACTTTCGGGAACAGGTTTTTTAGAACAACCTTTTATAATTACGGGTTTATCTTGGTACTTAGAATAATCAATTGTAGATAATATTTCTTGGTATAAACTAGTTTCTAAATCTTGTAAATTACCACTTACCACTTTTTTTGCAAATGGAGAAACATGAGTCGTGACTAAAATACTTGCCCACGCAGGAATAACAGCTTCTGTAGAACAATGTATGGCTACATAATGATTCTCATATTGTGACCAATCATGATTTTTTAGCGCTTCACGAAAGTCTTTCTCTTTTAATAAAAAACCTTCATAAAGCCACTGCGAAATGTCTATTTGCGTCCGAATTTCTTTTGCATAATAATCCTCTAAATCGAAAACTTCGAGCACAGAATTAGCAACCTTATTTATTATTTCGTCTTGCATTTTATAGCATTCCTAATTCTAATTTTGCTTCTTCACTCATCAAATCTTTTGTCCATGGCGGGTCAAATGTGATTTCTACCTCACAAGATTTTACAGTATCTATTTTTTTGATTTTGTCTTCAACTTCTCTTGGTAAAGTTTCAGCCACTGGACAGTTAGGTGAAGTAAGTGTCATTAGGATTTTTACATCTAGTGTTTCATTTACAAAAACATCATAAATTAATCCTAGTTCGTAAATATCTACAGGGATTTCTGGATCGTAAATCGTTTTTAAAACTTTTACTGCTTCTTCTCCTAAATTGATTGTATCGTTAAATTCTTCCATAATTTTTAATTTTTAGCTTGAAAAGCCAATGCGTACATTTTTATTTGTTTTATCATCGATACCAATCCGTTTGCTCGAGTTGGTGATAAATGTTCTTTAAGTCCAATTTCGTCAATAAAATTCATATCGGCCTCAAGAATTTCGGAAGCTTTTTGATTCGAAAAAACTCGAATTAATATGGCTATAATTCCTTTGGTTAAAATCGCATCACTATCGGCAGTGAAAACAATTTTGTCATCATCTAATTCTCCTTGTAGCCATACTTTCGACTGGCAACCTTTGATAATGTTTTCATCGGTTTTGAATTCTTCTTTTATTAAAGGAAGATTTTTCCCTAAATCGATGATGTATTCGTAGCGCTGCATCCAATCATCGAACATTGAAAACTCATCTACAATTTCTTCTTGAATTTCTTTTATTGTCATTATTTTTTCTCTGAATAGGAAACTAATTTAGTTACTAGTTTTTCGATTTCTGCAGGAGGAAAACCATGATCAAAACCAGCACCATTATATTCTGTACCGTTTGATGTGATTTTTAAATTTGCGTGAGCAGCTCCGTCATACATTCTTTTTTCTGATGGCGCTTTTAAAGTTGCCAGACCATCGAGGTTTATTGCTTTAATTAAGTTTGATATTTCAGAAATATCTTCTTTAGAAAGCATAAGAACGGTTCCTTTCCCTTCGCTATTTCTGTCAGAAACAATAGTTATTTGGTTGTTTTCGAAGATAATTTTGCTAAAAAACCCTCTAGACATTGCTTCATATTCGACTTTTGTCCCTGTTTGAACTTTATTTTCTGCCATCTCAGATTTTGTTATTTCTGTTTGAGTTGTTGAAAGAGTTTCAGTTGTTTGCTTCGCCTGTTCGCTGACGCTCGAGTCTTTTTTTGGCTGACATGATTTTGTCATGAATAAACTTAGAAATACTAATGCAATTGTTTTCATAATTTTTGTTTTTTAGAGTTTTTTAGCCCTGATTACTTCACTTAATTTCTATTTTCATCGGAGTTCAGTGAACTTCGTTTGCAGTCGAAATCCTTTTTTGAGGCTTTTCGCCGAAAAAAAAGATTACAACGGATAGCAGGAATAGCTTCAAATAATTTTAAGACAACATCGTTTTTGCTTTTTTGACAGCTTCTACAAATATATCAATTTCTTCTTTGGTATTAT
>NZ_JAYSSZ010000116.1:0-12352 GCF_043720215.1 Flavobacterium sp.
AAGTCAAATTTAAACAAAATGAGTCCGATACAATATCGAACTCATTATTATCAAAATTAATTATAAATTTGTCCAAACTTTTGGGTTCAGTCTAATTTCGAGGCTTTTATTTTTTTATAAACTAGTTATTGCTTTTTCAATTCGCTTAACGGTTTCTTCTTTTCCTATCATTTCTACAATATCAAAAAGATGTGGTCCCATCATTTTCCCTACTAAACTCAATCGGAACGGTTGCATAACTTTACCCATTCCAATTTCGTTTGTAGTCATCCAATCTTTTACTAGGGTTTCAATATTTAATGATTTAAAATCTTCTATTGTATTTAAAACCACAATTAATTGTTTCATTAACTCGGGCGTTTCGTCCTTCCAATTTTTTGCAGCTTTCTCGTCATAAGAAATTGGAGCCACAAAGAAATAATCAGACAAATCCCAAAGTTCGTTTACAAAATGTGCTCTTTCCTTTACTGATGCAACCACTTTAGTTACATAATCTAAATTCGTTACAATTCCTTTTGCTTCCACTATTGGTAAGAATAATTCAGCCAAGGCGCCATCTTCTTTCTTAACCAAATATTGGTGGTTGAACCATTTGTTTTTCTCAGGATCAAACTTCGCTCCTGCTTTGTGAATTCGGTTCAAATCAAATTTTTGTACTAATTCTTCTAACGAAAAAAGTTCTTGTTCGGTTCCGTCATTCCAACCTAACATGGCTAAGAAATTAAGCACAGCTTCTGGAAAAAATCCATTCTCTTTATAACCCAATGAAGTTCCTTCTTCTGTTTTCCATTGTAATGGGAATACTGGAAAACCTAATTTTTCACCATCACGTTTGCTTAATTTCCCGTTTCCTACAGGTTTTAGTATCAATGGTAAGTGCGCAAATTCTGGTGCTTCCCAACCAAATGCTCTGTACAATAAAACGTGTAATGGCATAGATGGTAACCATTCTTCACCACGAATTACATGAGAAGTTTCCATCAAATGATCATCGACAATATTCGCCAAATGATAAGTTGGCATTCCATCAGATTTAAATAAAACTTTGTCGTCTAATAAATTAGTTTCAAATTTTATATCTCCACGAATAATATCCGTAAGGTGTAACGTTTCATTAACAGGAGTTTTAAAACGTATCACATAATCTTCACCAGCGGCAATTCTATCAGCTACTTTTTCTGGTGAATTAGTTAATGAATTGTCTAATGTTTCACGAACGGTATGATTGTAAATAAATGTATTTCCCGCTGCTTCAGTTGTTTTTCGTAAAGTATCTAAACTCTCAGGAGTATCAAACGCATAATAAGCCCAACCAGAATTTATCAATTGGTCAGCGTATTGTTTGTATAACGGTTTTCTTTCTGACTGTCTGTATGGACCAAATTTTTCATTTTTGCCTATCGTTTCATCAGGCGAAATTCCTAACCATTCTAATGCTTCTAGTATATATTCTTCGGCACCTGGAACAAAACGATTTTGATCTGTATCTTCTATTCGTAAATAGAAAACGCCGTTGTTTTTTTTAGCAAATAAATAATTAAATAAAGCAGTACGAACACCACCTATATGCAAAGCTCCTGTTGGACTTGGTGCAAAACGCACACGAACTTGTTTAGACATTTTAGTAAATTTTGATGCAAAGATAAATGATTAACCACAAAGTACACAAAGGTTTTTGCTGAGTTCACAAAGCTTTGTGTTCTTTTTGCGTTCTTTGCGTTTTTTTGAGGTTAAAGGATTAGTCTAAATATGTTAAAGAAAAAGCTTGTTTTAAAGTTAAAAAAACTAAAGCAGGAAGCTATCGTATAATTTATTATAGAATATTTAACAAACGAAATAACTTTTTCTTTAAATGATTATTTTTCTATATTTGATAGAATTATTAAAAAAAATCATGAAAAATAAAACTACTTATTTATTAGCCACCATTTTTACTTTCTTTTTTACTTTTGTATCATGTTCAGATTCTGAAGATCAAATTCCAGCAACACCAGATCCAGTAGTTAGTAACACAAATGTTTTACCATTAGTAACAGGCAATTATTGGAAATATGATGTGGTAACACCAGCAACAGCCACTACTCCTGCTTCTACAACAAAAGATTCGTTGTATGTAGAAAATGATATGGTAATAAATACGATTGTGTACAAAAAGATGAAAACTAGAAATGCACCAACTGGATTTTTTTGCAACTTTCTAAACAATAACGGATTAAGAGTTGATGGAAAGAAGATAAAAATTTCAGGAACGGTTAATTATGGTACAGGTTTGCCTATACCAATTGTAATAAATATTTCTGATTTTATTATTGTCGATGAAATTGCAACATCTGGAACCCAATTAAGTACTACTTCTGGTACATTTTCGCAAACAGTTGGGGGTTATCTTATTACATTCGATTATACTTTGCGTTCCCTTGCCGATGGCGTATTACCAACTTATACAGTATACGGAAAAACATATTCAGATTTAACTAAAACTAAGATTATTGTAAATTTAAAAGCTATGACAACAATATCTGTTGGTGGTTTTCCAATTCCTATTACAGTTATGAATCCGCAAGACGTGGTGGTGTCAAATCAATATTACAGTAAGAATATTGGAGTAGTGCACAATCATACTGTTACCAGTTATCAATTAAATTCTTTACCTGGTGGTGTTACTTTGCCTATCCCATCTTCCGGAACACAAACACAAGATGATTTTTTAGATACATACCTTACGCTTTAAATTTCTTTATACTTACAAAAAAACGCTAATTAAACTATTTTTTTAGTCTTATTAGCGTTTTTTTATGCCTTTAGATCACAAGAATAGATTTTATTTGTAGTTTTCAAAAATTAGAAGATTTCATCAAGAAATTCTATACTAACGAATTGTTACGTGGGACAATTTTCTTTCTTTGTTTCGGATTACTATATCTTTTTGTAACTAGTTTTATTGAATATTTCCTTTTGTTGAAACCAAAGGGAAGAACATTTTCATTGTTAAACAAAATTTACAAACAGAACAAAGATTTATTCTCAAAGTAAAAACCTTAGGAAAAATTGTTCCAGAGAAAGCAATGATTTTTATAGGTGAAGAAAATTATTTCATGGAAAACACCAAGCATGGAGAATTTCAGTTTGTAGCAACGAAACCTATGCAAAACATCAATTTTCATATTGAAGCTAACGAAGTTTCATCTTATTTTGCATCAAATGACGTGATTACCCTTTCATTTCTAATGGAACTCTTTTATTCATCACCGCAAACCATAATGGTGGAAAAAACGACATAACCATACTAGTTGGATAACCATAAGGCATTTGTGGAGAAATATCATGATATTCTAAAATTTGATATTTTTTTTGAGATTTAAAATGGTGATCACTATGACGTGTTAATTCATACAACATGATTCTTCCAAGTATATGATTCGAATTCCATGAATGTTTTTCAGTAACTCGTTCAAACCTTCCAGAAGGAAGTAAATTTCTTTTTAATCCATAATGCTCTATGTAGTTGATGGTTTCTAGTAATAAAAAGCCAACAATACCTGCAAATAAAGCTAGTAAGAATCCATTAAATCCAAAGAAGAAATAGATTGATGCTAGATAACTTGTTTGAATTATAGTAAACCAAAACATATCACTTTTTATAGCATAAAATGGACGGTTTTCTATTTGATTTAGTTTCTTCTGAATTTCCCAAGCTTTTATGTATGTTCCAGAAACAGTTTGCCACCAGAAAGTATACAAGCTTTGATTATATTTTGCTGTAGACGGATCATTTGGGGTTGAAACATGTAAATGATGACCGTGATTATGCTCTATAAAGAAATGGGTATAATGGGATGGAATTAATAATATTTTCCCTAATATTCTTTCATACAGTTTTTCTCTATGTCCCAACTCGTGTGCGACATTTATTCCGTTTGCACCTAAAACAATTCCTAAACTCAAAGTTGTTCCTATAAGTTCAAATACGGACAAATGATTATGTGTAATTTTCCATATTGTAAAAAACAAAATTCCATATACAATAGGTATGTTTAAGTACAAAAGAAAGTCAAACAACTTGTTTTTTAGACGATTTTTAACACCATCTTCTGAATAATTGTCTTCATTAGTAGGAAGTATTATCTCAAAAAAAGGGATTAATACAAAAGCAAATAATACTCCAGAATAACTTAAAACTGCTTGATAATGAATCCCTAACAAACTAATGATAGGAATTGAATACGCTAATAAATATTTCATAAAAGATTTTTTTCTTATAAAAATACTAAAGTTTTTTTTAATGTTTTGATATTCAGCAAAAATTGTAACTTTATAAGTTATAATTTAACGAATGTAATTTTGAATTCAAAAGACCTCATATTCCAAAAGCTAGAAGATTTCATTAAGAAATTCTATACTAATGAATTGTTACGTGGAACAATTTTCTTTATTGGTTTGGGATTACTATATCTTTTTGCAACGAGTTTTATCGAATATTTCCTTTGGTTGAAACCTACAGGAAGAACCTTTTTGTTTGCGCTATTTATTTTGGTCCAGTTATTTTTATTAATAAGATTTATTGCCTTTCCAATTTTCCAATTATTTAAACTTAAAAGAGGAATCAATTATACAGAAGCTTCAAAAATTATTGGGAATCATTTTACAGAAGTTAATGATAAGCTGACTAATTTTCTTCAATTGTCGGAAGATAAAAATCAGTCTGAATTACTTTTAGCGTCAATAAATCAAAAAGCAAATTCACTACAACCCATTCCTTTTTCTAATGCTATCGATTTTAAAAAGAATAAAAAATTCTTACCATTAGCTCTAATTCCTTTATTTTTTATTTTGTTTCTGATGCTTTCTGGACAACAAAAACTAATTACCGAAAGCATGAATCGTGTGGTAAATTACAAACAACAATTTTTACCACCAGCTCCGTTTGCTTTTACGTTGGTAAACAAAAATTTACAAACCGAACAAAACAATGATTTTATTCTCAAAGTAAAAACTGTAGGAAATGTAGTTCCAGAGAAAGCTATGATTTTTATAGGTGACGAAAGTTATTTTATGGAAAATACTAAGCAAGGAGAATTTCAGTTTGTAGTAACGAAACCTATGCAAAACATCGATTTTCATATCGAAGCTAACGAAGTTTCATCGGCTGATTATACCTTGAATGTGATCACTGTTCCTGCTATTGCCAATTTCGAAATGTCACTTAATTTTCCTAATTATTTAAATAAGAAATTGGAAATCATCAAAGGAACTGGGAATGCTATTGTTCCCGAAGGCACAAAAATTACGTGGAGAATTAACACAATTGCGACTCAAAACATCAATCTAATTGAATCTAATAAATCCTATTCGTTTGTAAATTCAGGAAACACATTCAATTTAAGTAGAAATTTATTTCAAAACACAGAATATCAGATATTTACTTCTAATAAATCGATAAAAAACTACGAAAAACTTAATTATGCCATCAATGTTGTGAAAGACCAGTTTCCAACCATCAAAGTGGAGATGGTCGCCGATAGTCTAAAAGGTTCTAAAGAATATGTTTTAGGTCAAATTTCGGATGATTATGGGTTTTCGAAATTGAGTGTTGTTTACTTCCCTAAGGATAATCCTCAAGCTGCTAAACGTGGAATCATTGCTGTGAAGAAAAGTAATTTCGATCAGTTTGTTTTTTCTTTCCCAAGTACCTTACCTATTTTAGATGGTGTGGCGTATGAATATTATTTTGAAGTTTTTGACAACGATGCTATTCATCATTTCAAAAGCACCAAATCATCTGAGTTTTCGTATCGTGAATCTACTGCCGAAGAAAAAGAAAATGAAAATCTACAACAACAAAACGAGAATATTAATGCTTTAGAAAAATCGTTAAGCAAACAAGACAAGCAACTTTCTGAGTTAGAAAAATTGCAAAAAGTCAATAAGGAAAAAAAGGATTTAGATTATAAAGACAAACAAAAATTAGATGATTTCGTAAAACGTCAGAAACAACAAGACGAAATGATGAAGGAATTTTCTGAAAAGATTAAAGACAATTTAGAGAAATTTAAAGCCGAAGAAAATGATCCGAAGAAAGAATTATTAAAACAACGTTTAGAAAAATCGAAGGAAGAATTAGAAAAAAATCAAAAGCTTCTAGACGAATTGAAACGATTGAATGAAAAACTGGATCAAGATGAAATAGAAGAAAAATTAGAAAAGTTCCAACAAAAAAGTAAGAACCAAACCAAGACTTTAGAGCAATTGGTTGAGTTAACTAAAAGATATTATGTCGAAAAAAAGGCAGAACAACTTGCAGACAAGTTAGATAAACTTTCTGAAAAAGAAGATAAACTTGCTGATGACAAGAAAGAAAACTCTGAAGAAAAACAGAACGAGATTAATAAGGAGTTTGATAAAATTCAACAGGAATTAAAAGATCTTGATAAAGAAAACAAAGAACTAAAATCTCCATTAGATTTACCTCTAGACAAAGAAAAAGAGGAAAGCATCAATAAAGATTTGCAAAAAGCTTCTGAAGAATTACAAAAGAAACAGCAAGATAAAGCATCTCCTAAACAAAAAAGTGCTGCTAAGAAAATGAAAGAAATGAGTCAGAAAATGGCTGAAGAAATGGAAGGCGGAGAACAAGAACAGCTAGAAGAAGATGTTGCAATGCTTCGTCAAATCCTAGACAACTTGCTAGCGTTTTCGTTTTCACAAGAAGCATTAATTAAGAATTTTAAAGCGATAACCAATACTTCTAACGCATTTTCAAAACACTTAAAAACGCAACAAGATTTGAAACAGCAATTCAAACATGTTGATGATAGTTTGTTTGCCATGTCATTGCGTAATCCAAAAATAAGCGAACAAATCACGACGGAAATTGGAAAGGTTCATTATAATATAGATAAAAGTATCGATTTGCTTTCCGATAATCAAATTTCTAGAGGAACATCGAGCCAACAATTTTCTTTAACAAGCGCAAATAATTTGGCTAACTTTTTAAGTGATGTTTTAAACAGTATGCAAATGTCCCTTTCGGGAATGGGTAAAGGAAAACCAAAACCAGGAAAAGGACAAGGTGGTGGAATGCAATTGCCAGACATCATCAAAAAACAACAAGGTCTTGGCGAAAAAATGAAAGGCGAAAAAGGTAAAGGTGAGAAACCTGGAGAGAAGCCTGGAGAAAAACCAGGTGAAGGGAAAGACGGAAAATCGGGTAAAGACGCCAAGTCTGGTAAAGATGGCAAAGACGGAAAATCAGGACAAGGTAGTGACGGAAAAGGCAATGGAGAAAACGGACAAGATGGAGAAGGTGATGCAAAAGCAGTTTTAGAAATCCTTAAGGAGCAACAACAATTACGTGATGCATTACAAAAAGAATTGGAGAAAAATGGTCTAGGCGGCGCCGGACAAAACGCTTTAGATCAAATGAAGCAAATAGAAAAGCAGTTAATCAACAAAGGATTTTCTAACGAAGCGATTCAAAAAGCTCTTAATTTAAAATATGAATTACTCAAATTAGAGAAAGCCATTCAAGAACAAAATCAAGATTCGAAAAGACAATCGAATACAAATAAAAAGGGTTTTAACAACACGGCAAATCCCCTACCCCAAAAGCTTCAAGAATATTTAATTAGTATTGAAATTTTAAACAGACAAACACTACCTTTGCGCTCGAATTTTGACCGTAAGGTTCAAGAATATTTTAAGAAAAATGATTAGTTTTAATTACGAACTAGATTTCGAAATTCCAGAAGAAACCATTTACACAGATTGGATTTCTGGCGTTATACTTTCAGAAAACAAATCTGAAGGAGAGATAAATTACATCTTTTGCGACGATGATTATTTAGTTGAAATTAACCAACAGTATTTAGATCACGACACACTTACGGATATTATAAGTTTCGATTATTCACTAGGCAACGAAATACACGGAGATATTTACATCTCTATAGAAAGAGTTCGTGAGAATGCAGAAGAGTTTAAAGTTTCTTTCGAAGAAGAATTAAAACGCGTGATGATTCACGGTGTTTTGCATTACTGCGGTTACAAAGACAAATCGGAATCTGACGAGTTATTAATGCGCTCTAAAGAAGATGAAAAAATAAAATTGTTTCACGTTAAACAAAATTAAAAATAAATCAGAAATCATGAATTACAAATCGTGTTCCACGTGAAACAATTTTCTAATTCACATTTTCTAATTGTAAAAAGTTCCACGTGGAACAAAATATAATTTGAATTACAAACAATCCCGAAAGCTGTTTTTTGTAATTCACAATTCACATTCAAAAAATGTTTTTAGAAGAATATGATGTTATAGTAGTGGGTGCTGGTCATGCAGGTTGCGAAGCCGCAGCGGCATCGGCAAATCTGGGTTGCTCTACCCTATTAGTCACAATGAGTTTGCAAAACATCGCACAAATGTCTTGTAATCCTGCCATGGGTGGAATTGCCAAAGGGCAAATCGTTCGTGAGATTGATGCGTTGGGTGGTTATTCTGGAATTGTTTCTGATAAAACCGCTATTCAATTCAAGATGCTTAACAAATCGAAAGGACCTGCTATGTGGTCGCCAAGAGTCCAAAGTGACCGTATGCGTTTCTCAGAAGAATGGCGATTGATGTTGGAAGGAACTCCGAATCTTGATTTTTATCAAGAAATGGTTTCTGGTATGGTTATCGAAAACAATAAAGTTTTAGGTATTAAAACATCTTTAGGTTTGACTATTCGTGGCAAATCGGTTGTACTTACCAATGGAACTTTCTTGAATGGATTAATACATATTGGTGACAAACAATTTGGTGGTGGTCGTGCTGGCGAAAGCGCCGCTTACGGAATTACTGAAGATTTAGTAAAAGCTGGTTTCGAATCTGGAAGAATGAAAACAGGAACGCCACCTCGAGTAGATGGTCGTTCGTTAGATTATTCTAAAATGAATGTGGAAGCTGGGGATATTAATCCTTCAAAATTTTCTTATTCTGATGTGACTAAACCATTGGCACACCAAAGAGATTGTCATATGACGTATACTTCGCTTTTGGTTCATGATATATTGCGTGAAGGTTTCGAACGTTCGCCAATGTTCAATGGTCGTATTAAAAGTTTAGGTCCAAGATATTGTCCTTCTATCGAAGATAAAATAAATCGTTTTGCAGATAAAGACCGTCATCAATTATTTATTGAACCAGAAGGCTGGAATACTTGTGAGGTTTATGTAAATGGATTCTCAACTTCTTTGCCAGAAGATATTCAATTTAAAGCATTGCGTTCGGTGGTTGGTTTCGAGAAAGTAAAATTCTTCAGAGCGGGATATGCTATCGAATACGATTACTTCCCTCCTACGCAATTGAAGCATACATTAGAAACTAAATTGGTTGAAGGTTTGTATTTTGCAGGGCAAATAAACGGAACAACTGGTTACGAAGAAGCCGCTTCTCAAGGATTGATGGCTGGAATAAATGCTGCGCTCAAGGTAAAAGAACAAGAACCTTTAATCTTAAAAAGAGACGAGGCTTATATTGGAGTTTTGATTGATGATTTAATTACAAAAGGAACTGAAGAACCATACAGAATGTTTACTTCTCGTGCGGAATTTAGAACATTATTGCGTCAAGACAATGCCGATTTCAGATTGACGCCTATGTCGAATAAAATAGGTTTAGCATCTGATGATCGTTTGAAACGAATGGAACACAAACTAAATGAATCTGAAAAAATGGTCGCTTTCTTCAAAGAGACTAGCATTACTCCTGCTGAAGCAAATCCGGTTTTAATTGCCAAAGAAACAGCCGAAGTAAATCAAACAGATAAAATATTTAAAATTCTCTCTCGTCCACAAATTGAGTTGGCAGATGTTTTAAAGTTTACTAATGTCACCGATTATGTAGCTAATAATGATGTTGATTTAGAGATTTTGGAACAAGCCGAGATTCAAGTCAAGTATTCTGGTTACATTGATAAAGAAAGAGCAAATGCTGAAAAGCTAACTCGTTTAGAAGATTTAAAAATACCAGAAAGTTTCGATTACCATCAAATAAAATCGATGTCTATAGAAGCCAAACAAAAATTATCTAAAATCAGACCAGTTACTATTTCTCAAGCATCAAGAATATCTGGAGTTTCGCCAAGTGATATTTCCGTATTGTTGGTTTTTATGGGAAGATAATTGAAATTGTTCCACGTGAAACTTAATTAAATTAATAATAAACATTCATAGCAAAACATAATATGAATTTTCAAAATCATTCTGTTTTTATAAAAGTAAAAGACAATTCAGTATCAAAAGAAAGTTTTGAGTTACTTCTTGATGAAGAATTACAATTACTAAAAACACATCCGCAACCATCATTAGATATTCTTCCAAAATATTACGAAAGCGAAGATTATATTTCACATACCGATGGAAAACGTTCTTTGTTTGAAAAGTTGTATCAAATTATCAAATCATATTCTTTAAATAAAAAAGCAAGTTTAATTAATTCTCTTCATTCACAAAAAGGAAACTTGTTAGATATTGGTGCAGGAACTGGCGATTTTTTGGCCATAGCAAAAAAAGCAGGTTGGCAAACTACTGGAATCGAACCAAATGAAAAAGCAAAAGCTATTGCAATTTCTAAAGGAGTTTCATTTGCAGAAAATCTGGAAAGTATCGAATCTCATTCTTTCGATGTGATTACCATGTGGCATGTTTTAGAACACGTTCCCGATTTAGAAAATCAAATTAAAGAATTAAAAAGATTATTAAAACCAAACGGGACAATAATTATTGCGGTGCCAAATTATAAATCATTTGACGCAAAATATTATGGAGAATTTTGGGCAGCTTATGATGTGCCAAGACATTTGTGGCATTTCTCTAAAATTTCTATCGAAAAATTATTTGCTAAAGAGAATATGAAACTCATAAAAATTCTACCCATGATTTTTGATAGTTTTTATGTGTCGCTTTTATCAGAAAAATACAAAAACGGAAAAATGAATTTTATGAAAGCGTTTTATATCGGTTTGAAGTCAAATCTTAAAGCAAAGCAAAATTTAGAGTATTCTTCTCATATTTACGTGATAAAAAACAACTAAAAATCATTTTAAGCGCTTTTTAGAGGTGTTTTTGATTGAAAACATATAAACACATTTAGGAAAATAGAATTTAACTTAAAACTTACCTATGAAAGCTTGTTTTAATAGCGGAAAACTATATTTTTAAAATTGACTATAAGATTTTGCTATGATTAAAAGATTTGTATAATTTTTCCAAATAACCGATTAACCGCATCAACAAATATCCAAATCAATAAATAACCAAATCAACATTTGAAAAAAAAGTTTACTTTTACCAAAATTTAAAAATCAACAAAAAAATAAAAATGAAAAAAATCGTATTACTCGTAGCAATTTCAATGTCGATAATTTCTTGTAACAAAACACCAGAAGCAAAGGAATATAAAACAGCATACATTGATACTCAAAAAATGATGGAAGATTATACTGAAGCAAAAGAGCTTGACGAAAAGTATAAAACCAAAGGAGAAGTTATGGGTCGTGAACTTGAAGTAGCAGCCAAAAACCTAAAAGCAGAAATGAATGGTTTTCAACAAAATGCTATGGCAAAAGGACAAGCTTGGGCGCAACAAAAAGGAGCTGAATTGCAACAAAGAGAGCAACAATTGCAATACGCACAACAAGCAATGATGCAACAATTGCAAGGTGAAAGCGGAAAAGAAATGGATACTTTGGTTAAATCTGTAAAACAATTAATCAAAGATTACGGAAAAGAAAAAGGATACGATTATATCTACGGAACGGGCGATGCCGCAACTGTTTTATACGCAAAAGATAGTTATGATATTACAAAAGATGTCGTAAAAATGATTAACGAAAAATACGCTGCAAAACCTAAAACAGAAGAAAAAGCAGCAGAGAAAAAATAATTTTTCTTAAATAATTTCAAAAGCCTTCATCTTTAATTAGTTGGAGGTTTTTTTAAACCTGTATTTTGTCATTCCGACGAAGGAGGAATCTCATTATTTATTCACGTTTTGAGATTCCTCCTTCATCGGAATGACAATAATAAAATCCGCGTCATCCGTGTTCCATTTTTTAATCAAAGTGGAAACATTTAAATAAATTCTATATTTTTGCCTAATATATACAAGCCAAAATGGAAAATATCTCAGCCGAAGCTAATTACACTTTACAATTCATCAACCAAACCCAGCGAAATATCTTCCTTACTGGAAAAGCGGGAACAGGAAAAACCACACTCTTACGAGAAATCATACAAACAACGCACAAAAATTGTGTCGTCGTCGCTCCTACTGGAATTGCTGCGCTAAATGCTGGTGGCGTTACGATTCACT
>NZ_JAYSSZ010000117.1:0-12283 GCF_043720215.1 Flavobacterium sp.
TTCTTTAAGAACTTCTTTTGTTTGTGCTTCGTCTTTATAATAACCCATCATTACATTTGGTCCTTTACAAAGAATTTCGCCATCCTGAGCAATTTTTACTTGTACATTGTCTATTACTTTACCAACAGTTCCTACTTTGAAACCCTTGTTTCTCATATCGTTTACCGATATTACTGGTGATGTTTCGGTTAAGCCATATCCTTCCATTACAGGAATATCTGCGGCTGCAAAAATTCTTGTTAATCTTGGTTGTAATGCGGCACTCCCTGTTACCATTAAATCTAGTTTTCCGCCTAAACCTTCTTTCCATTTACTGAAAATTAGTTTTCGTGCGATTTTAAGTTTTAATTCGTATAACCAGCCATTTGCTCCATATGGTTCATATTTAAGACCTAAATCTATTGCCCAAAAGAAAAGTTTCTTTTTGATACCTGAAAGTTCAGTACCCTTTTGATATATTTTATCGTATACTTTTTCTAAAAGCCTTGGTACAACTGACATAACAGTTGGTTGTACTTCTTTTATATTTTCGCTAATTTTTTCGATAGATTCTCCAAAATAAATAGAAACTCCATAATACTGGTATAAATACAAGATCATTCGTTCAAAAATATGACAAATAGGTAAAAAACTTAATCCTTTACTATTAGTCGCGTCAAAAGGTATTCTGTTTGAACTATCTAAGACATTAGATACAATATTTTGATGCGAAAGCATGACGCCTTTTGGTTTTCCAGTAGTTCCAGAAGTATATATTATGGTAGCTAAATCAGTAGTTTGAACTGCATTTTTTCTTTCTTCAACTTCACTTTGATTCGATTGTTCTTCACCAATAGTAAGTACTTCTTTCCAGTTTTTGCAACCTTCTATTTCATTAAAAGAGAAGACATCTTTAAGATTTGGGACATTATTTTTAATCAGATTTAGTTTTCGTAAAACCTCTGTATCAGAAACAAAACAATATAATGCACCACAATGATTAAGGATGTATTCGTAGTCATCTTCAGAAATAGTAGGATATATGGGTACATTTTGGGCTCCTGTTTGTAGGATTCCAATATCCATAATATTCCATTCGGTTCTATTATTGGTTGATATTACAGCAATTTTATCGTTTTTCTGAATTCCCATTCGAAGTAAGGCTCTCGAAATGGTATTTGCTTTATCGATATATTCTTGCGTAGAAGTTTTTATCCATACTCCATCTTGCTTTGTGACTAAAGCATCAGGTAAATTTTGTTTATCTAATTGGTAATAAGGGAAATCGAATAATCTTGTAATCTTGGTCATTCTTAATTAGGCGTTAATTTTAATGCAAATTAATAAAAATTAACAAGAATTACAATTTTTGATTTATTTAAAGTCTATTGAAAGAGAATTTACACAATATCTAACACCAGTTTTAGTTGGACCATCATCAAAAATATGCCCCAAATGTCCGCCACAATTGGCGCAAACGATTTCTGTTCTAATCATACCATGTGTGCTATCTTTTATATAGTTTACTTTACCAGGAATAGATTCGTCGAAAGATGGCCAACCACAATGCGCATTAAATTTTGAATTACTTTCAAACAAAGGTTCATTGCATCCGCCACAAACATAGGTGCCGTTTTCTACATGTAAATTATAGGCTCCAGAATGTGGATATTCTGTTCCTTTTTCTCGAAGAATTCTATATCTTTCTTGACCAAGTTCTAGTTTCCATTGGTCTTCGGTTTTTTCTATTGGATATTTCATATGTAGATAATATTTTTTTATTGGAATATGGTATATTTATGAGGAAACCTTAATTTATTGTTCATGATTTAGTTATCATAAATATTTCATGACTATTTTTTTGGAATAAAAATAATTGAAACTGAGTTGGTACAAAAGCGTTTTCCTGTTGTTTCCGCTGGACCATCATCAAAAATATGACCTAAATGTCCACTACAATTAGCACACATAACTTCGGTTCTTTGCATCCCAAAACTGGAATCAGTTTTATATATAATACTTCCTTCGATAGCTTGGTCAAAGGATGGCCAACCACATTCTGAATTAAATTTTGCATCTGATGTAAACAGCGGATTGTTACAGGCTACACAAGCATAATAGCCTTTTTCAAAGTGATTCCAGTATTTTCCCGAGAAGGAAGCTTCTGTTCCTTTTTTTCTTAAAACTTCATATTGTTCTGGTGTAAGTTTAGCTTTCCATTGGGCATCGGTTTTAGAAATTTTATTTTTAGTACTTACTTTTTCAGTTTTCTTTTCTTGACTTTGACATGAAGTTAAGCTGAGAACTAGGAAAGATAACAAAATGATTGTTTTTTTCATTTTTTGAGTTTTTAAATTTTAATAAAATTAATTGTTTTATCAATAACGGTTGCATCTCCTAGAATTTTGCGATGACCTAGTCTTTTTGTTATGAGTAATTCGCCGTTTGGAAGATTTTTGTAAATGTTTTTTGCGCAGAATACAGGAACTTCATTATCATTTTCATCATGAATAATAAGTGTAGGGATATTTACTTGCTTCGCTGCAAGATGTGATGCATAATTTTCCATAGGCTCATTGAATCGTTTTTCGAAAAGAGCACTCATTTTTGCAGCTACGATTGGTTTTAACTCAAGTCTTTTTACATATTCATGTAAAATATCTTCAACTTTATCACCGCTCCCTATTACTGCTAGTTTTTTTATTTGCAAACCTTGTTTTACAGAATTCAACAAAGCCATTCCACCTAGCGAATGTCCAACGGCTGATTCGAAAGGGCCGTATAGTTTTTCCAATTCAAGTATACATGCTATAAATTCAGGCATTAATGTTGTTGTAGTACTAGATTTTCCGTGTGCTGGCGCATCAAAACTTATAGTGGAATATCCTAGTTTAATCAATTCGTCTGCAAATTTTACCAATTGTGTACCACGACCTGACCAACCGTGTACTAATAATACTTTTTTACCGTTTGTGCCATAATGATAAACGACAATTTTTTTGTTTATTTTAGGAACAAAAACAATTTCTTGTTTTGTTTTTTGATCCATTATTAATTCTCTGTTTGGAGTTTTATGTTTTATAGGAGTTGTGAATATTCTAGCTGCCAATTTTGTAACTAATGAAGTTGAAAAAAACTGAGTTATTCGAACAGTGTATAAAATGATTTTTGGAATCTGATTTTCTTTCTGACGTTTTGCTTTCAAAATAATGTAGTTTAAATAGAGTGCAATTTAAGATTTTAATTTTTTTGGTATAAAAATTGAATCATAAATAAATCATAAAAATACTTTACTGTTTTTACGGTGAAAATTAAAAAAATGCATTAATTTTACTACATATAAAATAAATAAAAAAATGAAAAAAGTTATATTAATTTCAGCAATAGGGATTTTAGTATTTGCTTGTGCTACAAATCCATTTACAGGAAAAAAAACAATGGCATTAGTACCTGATAGTGAAATTTTTCCATCGGCATTTCAACAATATAGTCAGTTTCTATCAGAGAATAAAGTTCTTTCTGGAACTAAAGACTCACAAAGAGTTGAAAATGTAGGTACTAAAATAAAAGTAGCTGCAGAAAGATGGCTAACAGCTAACGGTAAAGGAAATTATTTAGCTAATTACCAGTGGGAATACAAGTTAGTAGAAAGCAAAGAAGTAAATGCTTGGTGTATGCCTGGAGGAAAAATTGTTGTGTATACAGGGATTTTACCTATTATGAAAGACGATGCAGGAATGGCAGCTGTTATGGGACATGAAGTAGCTCACGCATTGGCAAATCACGGACAACAGCGTATGAGTGCTGGAATGTTACAGCAATTAGGAGGAGTAGGAGTTGCGGTTGCAACGGGGAATAAAAGTCCCGAAACACAGCAATTGATTATGCAAGCTTATGGAGTAGGAAGTCAGGTAGGAGGAATGCTGCCTTTTAGTCGAGATCACGAAAGTGAAGCTGATATGATTGGACTTACGCTTATGGCAATTGCAGGTTACGATCCAGCAAATGCGGTAACACTTTGGGAAAGAATGTCAGCTCAAGCAGGAGGAAATGCACCGCCAGAAATTTTAAGTACACACCCATCAAATGCAACTCGTATTGCAAACTTAACTAGTTTATTACCACAAGCAAGAGCAGAGGCAGCAAAATTTGGTGTAACATTTAAATAATATTTTTTAAATAAAAAGTATATATTTGAAGCCATTCGTAAAAAAGCGAATGGTTTTTTTACGTTTCAACTATTTTTATATTTATGAAGACATTGCAAAAAGGAGAAAAAAAACTATTAAACGCATGGGCATTCTACGATTGGGCTAATTCTGTTTATAGTCTTGTTATTGCATCTGCTATTTTTCCAATTTTTTATGAAATGGTTTTCAAAAACAGAGGAAATAATGTAGTTTATCTATTTGGATATGAAATTAAAGATACTGCAATGATAACTTTTGTTACTGCATTAGCCTTTTTAATAGTGGCTTTTATTTCGCCATTTTTATCAGGAATTGCAGATTATGTAGGGAATAAAAAAGCATTCATGAGGTTTTTCTGTTATCTAGGAGGTTTATCTTGTATTTCCTTATATTGGTTTAATGTGGATAACTTTTTTTTAAGTTATTCAACCTATTTATTAGGATTAATAGGTTTTTGGGCAAGTTTAGTGTTTTATAACTCTTATTTGCCTGATATTGCTTATCCGGAACAGCAAGATAAAGTTAGTGCGAGAGGATTTTCGATGGGATATATAGGAAGTACAATTTTATTATTGATAAATCTTGGAATGGTAATGTTTCCTGAGAAGTTTTATATCACAGCAGAAAACCCTGACAGGGCAAGAGAAATTGCAATGAGAGTTTCTTTTTTGATGACAGGTATTTGGTGGATAGGTTTTAGTCACATAACGTATTATTATTTGCCAAAAGGAAATAGAGGACACAAACTTACGAGAGCTGTTTTATTTGATGGTTTTAAAGAATTAAAAATAGTTTGGAGTCAACTAAAACAAAACATTTTTCTAAAAAGATATTTATCTAGCTATTTTGTTTTTATCATGGCTGTACAAACTGTTATGTTAGTGGCTACTTATTTTGGTGCCACTGAAATAAATTGGGCAACTCCAAGTCAGAAAACAACGGGACTAATTATTAGTATATTAGTCATTCAGTTAGTTGCTATTTTAGGAGCTTTTTTAACTTCGAGAGCATCAGGTAAATTTGGGAATATTAATACTTTAATATTTCTAAATGCATTTTGGGCCATACTTTGTGTTTTTGCTTATTTTGTTACAGAACCCAATGAGTTTTATATTGTTGCTGGGTTTGTAGGATTAGTTATGGGTGGAATACAATCTCTAGCTCGATCTACATATTCAAAATTATTACCAGAAACTGAGGATACAGCATCCTATTTTAGTTTTTATGATGTAACCGAAAAAATAGGAATAGTAATCGGAATGTCTATTTACGGAATCATAGACCAAGTAACAGGTTCTATGCGTAATTCGATAGTATTTCTAGGATTGTTCTTTGTAATAGGAATAATTTTGCTTCTAAGAATTCCGAAAAATACATTATCAATCGAGAATTAATTATATATTTGAAAAAAAATCAAAACTAATTACCTACAAAATGAATAAATTAAAAAGTATTTCGACATTTTTATTCTTGTTTTCAATAACAATTTTAACTTCCTGTTCAGTTGAACCTTACGAAGGAATTATTCCAGATCCAAATGCTAATGCAAATACTGCGGGAACATATTTGATGACTGGATTTAATACATCGGTACCAACAGATTTGAATGGAGACGGAAACTTTTCAGGAAACCAAATGACCGAAACAGCTTGTTTCAATAATAATACTTTAGTTCTAAATATTGATAACACATTTACAGCTACTCAAAAAGGTGTGGAAATAGATTTTAGCGGAGCTACTAATGTTTTAGCTTGTTATGCAGATCCTAATATTACAGGAAGTTGGACTTTAGTAAATGGTACATTAACATTAACTTATATGGACACTGGAGTTCAATACAATGATGTATATACAGTCGTTGGAAATACTTTAAAAGCAACTATAAATCAAGGAGATGTTATCGGAATTGTTAGTGGTTCGCCAATAACTTTAACCGCAAATATAGATATTATATACACAAAACAATAAAAAGCAATTTTAGTACAAATCAAAATCCCAAAGCAATTTGGGATTTTTTTATGGCACAATCCTTGACTTATTACTGTGAAATTTGATTAAATAATTTCTTATTTATTGATTTTCAGATAAATGATTGTTTATAATGTAATAACTTTGCATAATAAACAATCTATATTTAATGACAAAATGACCTAAATACAATATGTCTCAACAAAAAATAATTACCATTGACAATTTGTCACTACAAGAATTTGATTCTGAAGCCGATTTAATTCCACTTCTTACACCAGAAGACGAGGAAGAGATGAATAATGAAGAATTACCATCAGAATTGTTAATTCTTCCACTTCGAAACACAGTACTTTTTCCAGGTGTAGTTATTCCTATTACTGCTGGAAGAGATAAATCTATTAAACTAATTGATGCTGCGAATGCTTCCGATAAAATAATTGGAGTCGTATCGCAAAAAAATGAAGAAGACGAAGATCCTACCGAAAATGACATCAATAAAGTAGGAACAGTTGCCAGAATTCTTCGTGTTCTAAAAATGCCTGATGGTAATGTAACCGTAATTCTACAAGGAAAAAAACGTTTCGAAATAGATAAAGTTACTGCTACAGAACCTTACATGAAGGCTTCTATAAAAGAAATTAAAGAAGAAAGGCCAACCAAAAAAGATAAAGAATTTTCGGCTATAATAGAATCGGTTCGTGATTTAGCTATACAGATTATTACCGAAAGTCCAAATATTCCTACCGAAGCTACTTTTGCAATCAAAAATATTGAAAGTAATTCATTTCTAGTAAATTTTGTTTCTTCTAATATGAATCTTACGGTTACCGAAAAACAAGATTTATTAGAAATAAATAAACTAAAAGAAAGAGCTTTAGCGACTTTGAAGTATATGAATTTAGAGTTTCAGAAACTGGAACTTAAAAACGACATACAATCTAAAGTGCGTTTCGATTTAGACCAACAACAACGTGAATATTTCTTGCATCAGCAAATGAAAACCATTCAGGAAGAACTGGGTGGCGTTTCGCAAGAAGAAGAAATAGAAGAATTACGTACAAAATCGAAAACAAAGATTTGGGATGAAAAAACGCAAAAGCATTTTGATAAAGAATTATCAAAAATGCAACGTTCCAACCCACAATCACCAGATTTTGGTATTCAAAGAAATTATTTAGAATTGTTTTTAGATTTGCCTTGGGGAAAATATTCTAAGGATAAATTTGATCTTAAAAAAGCAGAAAAAATCCTTGACAGAGATCATTTTGGTTTAGAAGATGTCAAGAAAAGAATGATTGAACATTTAGCAGTTCTTAAGCTAAGAAATGACATGAAATCGCCAATTCTTTGCCTGACTGGCCCTCCGGGAGTTGGAAAAACATCTATAGGGAAATCTGTTGCAGAAGCTTTAGGAAGAGAATATGTAAGAGTTTCTTTAGGTGGTTTGCGTGATGAAGCCGAAATTCGCGGACATCGTAAAACGTATATTGGTGCTATGCCAGGAAGAATTCTTCAGAGTTTAAAGAAAGCAGGAACGTCAAATCCAGTTTTTGTTTTAGACGAAATCGATAAATTATCTACAAGTAATCAAGGTGATCCATCATCTGCTTTATTAGAAGTTTTAGACCCCGAACAAAACAGCGAATTCTATGATAACTTCCTAGAAATGGGTTACGATTTGTCGAAAGTCATGTTTATCGCTACGTCAAACAATATGGCAACCATACAACCTGCGTTAAAAGATCGTATGGAAATCATCAAAATGTCTGGTTATACTATTGAAGAAAAAGTAGAAATTGCCAAACAGCATTTGTTACCAAAGCAATTAAAAGAGCATGGTTTAACTGCTAAACATTTACAAATTGGTAAAAAACAATTAGAAAAAATTGTAGAAGGTTACACACGTGAATCTGGTGTACGTGGATTGGAAAATAAAATTGCCCAAGTAATCCGAAATGCTGCAAAATGTGTGGCTATGGAGGAAGAATACAACATAAAAGTTACAGATGAAGATATTGTAAAAATCTTAGGAGTTCCTAGATTAGAAAGAGACAAATCAGAAAATAATGATGTAGCAGGAGTGGTTACAGGACTGGCTTGGACATCAGTAGGAGGTGATATTTTATTCATCGAATCCTTGATTTCTCCAGGAAAAGGCACCATGACAATTACTGGAAATTTAGGAACAGTCATGAAAGAATCGGCAACCATAGCTTTAGAATACATTAAAGCCAATGCTGAATTATTGGGACTAAATTCTGAAATGTTAGCCAAATATAATATTCACTTACACGTTCCAGAAGGCGCAACACCAAAAGATGGACCAAGTGCAGGAATTGCCATGCTAACATCTTTGGTTTCGGTATTTACACAGAAAAAAATCAAGAAAAGTTTAGCTATGACTGGCGAGATAACTTTGCGTGGTAAAGTATTGCCAGTAGGAGGAATCAAAGAAAAAATTCTTGCTGCAAAACGTGCAAATATCAAAGAAATTATTTTGTGTCACGAAAACAAAAGCGATATCGACGAAATAAAAGCCGAATATTTAACTGGTTTAACCTTTCATTACGTGAAAGAAATGCACGAAGTTTTGACGATTGCGATTACTAAGGATAAGGTTAAAAATGCTAAAACATTATAAATTAAAAACGGTTAAATTTTTTAACCGTTTTTTTTATAAAAAAATAATATCTTCGCTTCTGCGTTATATAGTTTTAAAAACGCCAAAAATAAATGCAAAAAAAATCTTTAATTCTCTTATTATTTATAATTTACACTTCGACTTATAGTCAAATAGGAGGGCAAGGCGTATACCAGTTTCTAAACCTGATTTCCTCTCCAAGACAAGCTGCATTAGGAGGGAAAACGATTACAAATTACGATTACGATGTCAATCAGCCTTTATTTAATCCAGCAAGTATAAATACCGAAATGGACGGACGATTAGCATTAAATTACGGAAATTATTTTGGAGATGTAACATACGGAACAGGCGCTTTTGCCTATACATATGACAGACACGTGCAAACAGTACACGGAGGAATATCCTATATAAATTATGGAAAATTTGATGGTCGCGACGAATCTGGAACCGAAACAGGAGAATTTACAGGAAGCGAGATCGCATTATCATTAGGTTATGCTTATAATGTTCCTAGAACAAAATTGTATTTAGGAGGTAACGCAAAATTTATTTTTTCAAATTTAGAAAGTTATAATTCATTTGGAGTAGCAGCCGATTTAGCAGCGTTATATGTTGATGACAAAAACGATATAAATTACGGACTCGTCGTACGAAATTTCGGAACACAAATTACCACCTACGATGGAGCAAAAGAAAAATTGCCGTTCGAAGTCATAGCGGGAGTATCGCAAGAATTAGAAAACGTACCTATTCGTTGGCATCTCACACTAGAAAATCTGCAACATTGGAACGTTTCTTTTTCAAATCCAGCTAGAAGTCAACAAACTATCGATGGAGAAGCAATCGAAGAAAAAGTAGGGTTTTTAGGAAACACTATGCGACACGTTATTTTTGGAGCTGAAATTTTCCCAAAAAAAGCATTTAGTTTGAGATTAAGTTATAATTTCCGTCGTGCAGCTGAACTCAAAATCTTAGAACAACGAACATTTTCAGGAATATCGGCTGGTTTCGGAATCCGTTTCCGAAAATTTAGATTCGATTATTCCTACTCACGATACACATTAGCCGCAAATACCAGTTTATTCGGATTAACGGTCAATTTATATGACAACGAAAAGTAATTTTTTATGCCTGACAGGTTTTCAAAACCTGTCAGGTATAAAATGTAATGAATAGCAAATTTTGAAGCAGAAATTGTAAAGTATTCAGGAAACATTATTCCTGCTATCGCCTTTAGTCTCGTCAAAAAAAAGACGAGAGCTATCAGCTCTATCAGGGCTACATACAAACTTTGCAATTACTATTAAACATTTTAATAAATTGAAAAAAATAACCATTGCCATCGACGGATTTTCGTCAACAGGAAAAAGTACATTAGCCAAACAATTAGCCAAACATTTAGGTTATATATATGTAGATACTGGAGCTATGTATCGCGCAGTAACCTATTATGCGATGCAAAATAATTTTATCAATCACAATGGTTTTGATAAAGAAGCTCTAATAAAAGACTTATCAAAAATTACACTTACCTTTCAGTTTAATATAAATTTAGGCTATGGCGAAATGTATCTTAACGGGATGAATGTCGAAAACGAAATTCGAACCATCGAAGTATCTAGTTTTGTAAGCAAAGTAGCTGAAATTTCTCAAGTTAGAGCCAAACTAGTCGAGCAACAACAAGAAATGGGAAAAAACAAAGGTATTGTCATGGACGGTCGTGATATAGGAACAGTAGTTTTTCCTGATGCCGAACTCAAAATATTCATGACAGCCAGCGCACAAACACGTGCGGAACGTCGTTATAACGAGATGTTATCTAAAGGGGATAATGTTTCATTTGAAGAGGTATTAAAAAATGTACAAGAACGAGATTATATAGACACGCATCGCGAAGATTCACCACTTGTAATGGCAGATGATGCCATCGAAATAGACAATTCTCATTTATCTAGAGAAGAACAATTTCAGGTTGTTCTTGATTTGTTTAATAATATTTAGGAAAATTTATTTGTAGAGTTATTTTTATTGTTAGTTTTACGATTCAAAAATTATAACCGATTTAAAAACTAAAAAATGAACATTAAAAATAGATTAACAATTATGAGCTTTCTCCAGTTTTTTGTTTGGGGAGCTTGGTTAATTACAATTGGAACTTATTGCTTTAACGCGAAAGGATGGACTGGAGCCGAGTTTGGTGCAATTTTTTCCACATTAGGTCTTTCTTCTCTGTTTATGCCAGCATTAACAGGTATTATTGCTGATAAGTGGTTAAATGCTGAAAAATTATATGGTCTATTACATATTTTCTATGGAATAATTTTGTTTTTTGTTCCAAAAGTTAATGATCCAGATACTTTGTTTTATGTGATTTTTGGAGCTATGATTTGTTATATGCCAACAATTTCATTGTCAAATTCTATTGCTTATACTATTTTAAAAAATAATAAATTTGATGTTGTTAAAGTTTTTCCGCCTATTCGCGTTTGGGGAACTATAGGTTTTATAGTGGCTATGTGGTTTACTAATATTTTTAGTTCACCAACTCCTCCTGAAATTATAAAAGATTTAGGTTTAAGTGTTGGAAACGCATTAGCAGGAGTTACTGGAAGTCCTATTTACGCTAATCAGTTTTATATTGCGGCTTTTATGGCCATTGTTTTAGGAATTTATTCTTTTACGTTGCCTAAATGTCCTCCGCAAAAAACAATTTCTGGAGATGCATCATTTGTTGAGCAGCTTGGTTTAACAGCATTTAAATTGTTTGGAAGTTATAAAATGGCATTGTTTTTTGTGTTTTCCATGTTTTTAGGTGGTGCGTTGCAATTGACTAATATGTATGGTGATGCATTTTTAAATGATTTCGCCAAAATTCCTGAATATAAATTATCTTTTGTGGTTCAGTATTCAACGATAATTATGTCAATATCTCAGATTTCTGAAACAGTATTTATTTTAGCTATCCCATTTTTCTTGAAACGTTTTGGAATTAAACAGGTGATGCTATTTTCTATGATAGCTTGGGTATTGCGTTTCGGATTATTTGCATTTGGTGATCCTGTAGAAGGTTTATGGATGATTATTTTATCCTGCATCGTTTACGGAATGGCTTTCGATTTCTTTAATATTTCAGGTTCTTTATTTGTTGAAACGACAACCGATTCTAAAATACGTTCTTCAGCTCAAGGTTTATTTATGATGATGACCAATGGTGTAGGAGCTTATTTAGGAAGTAAAATTAGCGGTTATGCTATAGATAATTACTTTACGCAGAATGATGTTAAGGACTGGCACAACATTTGGTTTTCATTCGCTATTTACTCATTAATTATTGCAATTGCTTTTGCAGTTTTATTTAAACATAAACACAATCCTAAAGATGTAGAAAGTGTAAGTCATTAAATCTTAATGATTATGACTAGTCCTAAATAATCGATACAGATTATTAGACAAAAATAGATAAATTAAACAGCACCAAAAACGTTTTTGGTGCTGTTTT
>NZ_JAYSSZ010000118.1:0-12096 GCF_043720215.1 Flavobacterium sp.
TTAGAAGAAATCGAAATTAGTAACTTATCAAATGAGCATCGATTTTTTCTTTATTGCTACCATTCTTTAAAAAATGAAAATGATAAAATCAAGAAAATAAATAAGGAAACTATTTTCAATTTTAAATCAAAAGAACGAGTAGAACAATATATACATAAAAAACAGTATGCACTCGAAAAGCTTGCAAACAGGCTTATAAAAGATATAAATCCTGCAAATTCCTCAGATATTTATAGATTTTCATCTAATTATAATAAAATAGATTGCCTAAAAATAACCTATATTTATCTAGAAAAGTTGTTGCGATTTATCGAAAAAGAGTATGAAAGTTATCTCAATGTAAATATTCAAATTCCATATCGTTCCATTCTGGTAAAAGAATTTGAAATTACAGATAAGTTAAATGAAGTAAAATCGATGCTTTTAGCGAGTACTATAAATGATAAATTACTAAAACTGGCTTATGAACCTCTATTGAAAATTGCAACAATAAACATACAAGAAAAGTTGACTTATTATGAATTCAATTATTGTTCAGATTTAATTTCTGTCTTACACCATCAAATAGATTTCGAAAACAGTACCGAAGAAGCAATAAAAGACTGTTTATTTGAATTAAATTTCAATTCATTACAGTTTTTCAAATTCCTAACTTTCGATATACTAAAAGAATTAGAAACACAAGAAAACAATATTCAAAAGATAGATGTATTATACAGATTACTTAAAAATTACAATCAAAAACAAAGCAGAAGTTTTCTAAAATACAAAGCAAACTTGCCACCTTTAAAAGAGCAAATTATTAGTTGGATTGAAGAAGAAATAGAATATTTAACCAAGAAAATCAAACTAGAAGCCAATCAATTAATGGGCATTTCTAACAACGAAGAAAAGATAAAATTTTTAACAAGTTTGTCGGTGGCACAATTAAGTTATTTCTTTGGATTATTAATGGAAACAGGAATTATAAAGCATAAGAACCAAACTGATGTTTTTAGATTTATTTCTGAAAATTTTAAGACTACTCATTCCGAAAAAATTTCTGTTGATAGTATAAAAGTTAAATACTACAATGTCGAGAGCAATACTAAAAGTGCGGTTCATGGGAAAATTTTAGAATTAATTGAGCTCACGAAGTTCTAAAACTTCTCGCATCATTCGCCAGCCAAAACCAGCCATTTCAAGTAATATCTCGTCTTCTATTTGGAGTAATGAATTAAGGTTTGAAATTTTGTGCAACTCCATAAATCGTTGCAATTCGATACTAATTATAGTTTCTTTTTTCATAGCAATATCTTTTTAAGATATACGAAAAAATCCCATTTTGGTTTTGGTACAAACGACAGCGTGGGACATCGATCACCAGCAACAGAGGTACCGGCAAGCACCCACAGCTCCAATAAACCGAGCCCACGCATAGCGTAGGCGAACAGTTTATTTGTAGAGCTAGTTTTGAAATCTTTGCCGGTTTTCTGTTGCTCGAAATAACTTTCGCAATATATTTTATAGAGTTTAAACTCTATTTTTATTCTTAATGCAAATTTAGTCATAATTGTATCAAATTAGCAACCTAAAAATCATAAATAAAAAAACTTTTAAAAAAGATTGGTTGATTTTATTGGGTTTTGTTGGGGGTTACGGAACCCCTGTAACTGGTTTGGTATTACTTTATTATTTCTCTTTGTCAAAATATTTAAAACCCAATTATTATGGCAATCGAAGTTATTACTCGCGAAGATTTGAACGAGTTTCGCACACTACTTTTAGAAGATTTAAACACGATGTTTAATTCAAAACCACAACAGCAAAAACAATGGCTCAAATCTTCCGAAGTCAGAAAGTTGCTCAACATTTCTCCTGGTACTTTACAAAATTTACGCATCAACGGAGTGCTGTCTTACACCAAAGTTGGTGGTATCATTTTCTACGCTTATGCTGATTTACAGAAAGTTTTAGAAACCAATAAAGTCGAAGCAACTCCAAATTTGTTCAATCCTAAATGGTTGGTGCGATGAATTACATCAAACATCTAACAGGATTTTTCAATCGGATATCGAATGAAGAATCACTAAATCCAACACATATTAGTTTGTATTTAACGCTATTTCAATGTTGGAATGTCAATCGGTTCAAAAATCCAATCACAATTTCGAGAGACGAAATGATGAAAGGAAGTAAAATTGCATCAAAAGCAACCTATCATAAGTGCATAAAGGAATTGCAACGGTTGAAATTTTTAGATTATTTCCCATCCTATAATCCGTATTCCGGAACTGAGGTTTTTATGATAAATTTTTCAGAAGGAAGTAATTTTAATCAAAATAGTTCAGAGGCAACCAGTTCAAATAATGACCAAACTACACCAATTTTTGACCAAACCGAGCCAAAAAATGAACACGTTAATGGTCAGGTTAGTGAACAGGTTAATGAACCGCCTTATATATATTATAATAAACAAATATCTAAAAACATTAAAAACATAGATATAGACACCAATTTTCAAAATTTTGATGATAATTTTTTTTTAAAAAATGGAGCTGTAAAAAAAGAAGAAAAAAGTTCCGCCAAAAAAGAAGAAAATTTTTTATCGCCATCAATTGATGTAGTCAAAGAATATTTCAAGTTTCAGAATTTCACAGAATTTGAAGCAGAGCGATTTTTCAATTATTACTCCAGCATCGGTTGGCTGATTGGCGGAAAAACCAAAATGAAAGATTGGCAAGCAGCAGCAAGAAATTGGATGTTAAATACTCCGAAATTTTCGGTCAATTTACCTAATCCACCAGCCCAAAAAGCAAATCCGCAACCACGAGCTTACAACCTCAACGCAACCATTGACAAAAATTATGCAGAGCCATTGTAAAATACTGATTTATGAATTCACAATACAATTATCCCGAAATGATGGCTTGGTTAGAACAAAAAGGAAAACTACAGTTTGGCGATAAGTTCCATTTCAGAGAAGCGGACTTGACTAATATTCAAAAACTAATTTGTTATTTTCTAAAAGATGAGGTAATGGCAGCCAATTTTAATTTAGATCTATCCAAAGGAATTCTAATTTCTGGACCAGTGGGCTGCGGAAAAACAACTTTAATGACTTTAATGCGACACGCAGCAAAACAAAACAACAATTTTATAATGAAAACCTGCCGAGACATCAGTTTTGAATTCATCAAAGAAGGTTATCAAACCATTCAAAAATACAGTAACGGTAACAATTCTCATAGCGAATATAGAAACTATTGCTTCGATGATTTAGGAGTAGAAACCAACCTAAAATACTATGGAAATGAATGTAACGTAATGGCAGAAATCATACTTTCGAGATATGATATTTACATTTCAAAACAAGTTATAACACACATAACCAGTAACCTTTCCGCCACCGAAATAGGAAACGCTTATGGTAATCGGGTGCGTTCTCGACTGCGTGAAATGCTTAATTTGATTGCGTTTGATGATAATTCAACTGATAAACGAAGTTAAATTGCATAATCACGAACACCATAAAAAAAGCGTGAGTAAATGTTGAATTTGATTGCTTTTGATGATAATTGTTTAGACAAGCGAAGTTGAATTATAATCAGGAACACCAAAAAACTAATGTAATTTCCAGTAATGATTGACTTTATGGAGTATAAAAATAGAATAAATAAAACTTTTAATGATAAAAATAGTTCTCTTAATATAGAAGTATTACATTTGCGAAACACTACACATTGTGTAGTAAATCGCAAACGAAATACACAAGTGGGAATAGAAATACAATCATATAATTATTTAGAAGAATATATAGATGCTGTTAGAGCTAAAGGAAGATATGCTTTTACATTAGAAGAATTGAAAGACAAATTTGATATAAGCGATAAAGCAATTTTACAAAATCTATATCGATTAAAATCAAAAAAGAAAATAGTTCAAATTCGTAAAGGCTTCTATACACTCTTACCTGCCGAATATTCAAATTATGGTGTGATACCATCAAGTATGTATATGGATGATATGATGATTTCACTAAATAAAAAATATTATTTAGGATTAATGTCAGCTGCTGCGCTACACGGTGCTTCACATCAGCAATCAATGGAAACATTTGTAATTACAGAGAAACCAGCACTTCGAAATATAAAAACCAAGAAACTAAAAATAAATTTTTTGGTCAAAAACGAATGGAACAAGGAAGATATAAAACAAATGAAAACCGATGCAGGCTACATCAATGTATCGTCACCAGAACTCACAGCATTGGATTTATTATACTATGTCGATAAATTAGGGATGAATAGAGTAATCACAATTCTAAAAGAACTGATAGAAGTAATTAAACCATCTGTCCTTGCAAAAACAGCAAAAAACTATTCTCAAACTGCAACGGTACAACGGTTAGGTTATTTATTAGAATATGAATTAGAAAACGAAAAATTAAGTCAAGCAATATATCAAATCATAGCCGATAAAAAAGGTAAGAATGTACCATTAATGCCAGGGAAAAATAAAAAAGGATCCACAAATATAAAATGGCGTATAATCAATAACATTAACATCGAAAGTGATTTATGATTCCAAGACGTTATATAGAAGAATGGAAAGAATTTGCGCCTTGGCCAGAAAATAGCCAAGTCGAACAAGATTTAGTAATAGAAAGAGCTTTGATTGAAATATTTTCAGATCCCTTTCTAAACGAAAATCTAGCATTCCGTGGCGGGACAGCTTTACACAAACTATTCCTAAAACCACAAGCAAGATATTCTGAAGATATTGATTTGGTACAAATAAAAACTGGACCAATAAAGCCAATTCTCGTTAGATTGCGAGAATGTTTAGCTTTTTTGGGAACAAAAAGAAACATTACAACCAGTATTCACAACAACACCGTAGAATATCGATTTGAAACAGAAATACAACCAATTATCAGAATGCGTCTCAAAATCGAAATCAATTGTAGAGAACATTTCACGGTTTTAGGATTACAACAAGTACCATTCAAAGTACAAAACGGTTGGTTTAGTGGAGAATGTATGATAAATACCTACCACATAGAAGAACTGCTGGGCACAAAATTAAGAGCATTATACCAACGAAGAAAAGGACGCGATTTATTCGATTTAGATTTGGCTCTAACAAAGTTGGATATTAATATTGCAAAACTAATTAAATGTTACAAAGAATACATCAATTTCTCTGATGGTGCTTCGCCTACTAGCAAAATGTTTGTTATAAATATGGAAGAAAAGATGAAAGATGATGAATTCCGGAATGATATTTTTACCATTTTAAGACCCGAAGTGGAGTATGATAATGATTTGGCGTATAGTAGAATAAGTGAAAAGTTATTAGCAAAATTTTAATCACTAAATAGAGACTTTAAATAATATCAAAGATTTACATAAAAAATAAATGACAAGTTTACAACAAAGAGCAGAATTAAAAGCTAAAATATGGAAAATAGCCAATGAAGTTAGAGGCTCTGTTGATGGATGGGATTTCAAACAATTTGTATTGGGAACATTATTCTATCGATTTATCAGCGAAAATTTCACAAAATATATTGAAGGCGGTGATGAAAGCGTTCAATACCTAAAGTTATCAGACGCTGTAATAACCCCAGAAATAAAAGACGATGCAATAAAAACTAAAGGTTATTTCATCTATCCAAGTCAACTTTTTATAAATATTGCTAAAACCGCTAAAACCAATCCAAATCTAAATACAGATTTAAAAGACATTTTTGCAGCAATAGAAAATTCTGCAAATGGCTATCCATCAGAAAATGATATTAAAGGATTATTTGCCGACTTTGACACCACAAGTACACGCCTTGGTAACACCGTAGAAAGTAAAAACAGCCGATTAGCAGCAGTTATAAAAGGCGTTGAAGAGTTAAATTTTGGCAATTTTGAAGACAGCGACATCGACCTTTTTGGTGATGCCTATGAATTTCTTATTGGCAATTACGCCGCCAATGCAGGTAAATCAGGTGGCGAGTTCTTTACGCCAGTACACGTGTCTAAACTCATCGCGCAATTGGCGATGCATAAACAAGAAAAAGTAAACAAAATTTACGACCCTGCAGTAGGTTCTGGTTCATTGTTGTTGCAAACAAAAAAACACTTTGATGCACATATTATCGAGGAAGGCTTTTTTGGACAAGAAATAAACCATACAACTTATAATTTGGCTCGTATGAACATGTTTTTACACAACATTAATTACGACAAGTTTAATATTGCCTTGGGTGACACGCTACACAACCCACATTTTATAGATGACAAACCGTTTGATGCTATCGTATCAAATCCGCCATATTCAGTAAAATGGATTGGCGATGATGACCCAACACTCATAAACGACGATCGTTTTGCGCCTGCTGGTGTGCTTGCACCAAAGTCTAAAGCAGATTTTGCCTTTGTCCTGCACGCACTTAGTTACCTTTCCAGTACAGGACGTGCAGCCTTAGTATGTTTTCCAGGAATCTTTTACCGTGGTGGTGCGGAACAAAAAATTAGAAAATACCTAGTTGACAATAATTTTATAGAAACCATTATATCTGTTGCACCCAATTTGTTTTATGGCACATCTATAGCAGTAACACTTTTGGTACTTTCCAAACACAAAACAGATACAAAAACACAGTTTATAGATGCAAGTGGCGAAGATTTCTTCAAGAAAGTTACCAACAACAATATGATTACTGATGCTCATATTGATAAAATAATGGAGTTATTTGATAGCAAAGAAAATTTAGAACATATTGCAAAATCTATCGATAATAAAATTATTGCTGAAAACGATTATAATTTATCTGTAAGTACTTACGTAGAAACAAAAAACAACCGAGAGAAAACTAACATAGTTAAATTAAACAAAGAAGTTGCTGAAACTGTTATAAAAATAGATAAACTTCGTGCCGAGATTGATGCTATTATAAACGAAATTGAACAATGAGTTATTTAAAAAAAATATTAGACGGCGAGGTCGTTGAGTGGAAACCTTTAGATGAGTATGCAGATTATGAGCAACCAACTAAGTATTTAGTAAGTTCAAAAAATTATAGCGATAATTTTAAAACGCCAGTTTTGACTGCTGGAAAAACATTTATTCTTGGATATACAGATGAAAATGAAGGTATTAATAAAGCATCTAAAAAACCAGTAATTATATTTGATGATTTTACTACAGCCAATAAATGGGTTGACTTTGATTTCAAAGCAAAGTCATCTGCAATGAAAATGATATTATCAAAAGACGAGTCTAAAGCATCATTAAAATATATTTATTATTGGTTAAACACATTACCAAGTGAATTAGTTGATGGCGACCACAAGCGACAATGGATTAGCAATTATTCAAAGAAACTTATACCAATTCCGTGCCCAAATAATCCGAAAAAATCATTAGAAATTCAACAAAAAATAGTTGCAATTCTCGATAACTTTTCAGAGCTCACAGCAGAGCTCACAGCAGAGCTTACAGCACGTAAACAACAATATGAATATTACAAAGATAAATTACTGAATTTCAGTGATTTAGATGGGGGGGGGGGGTATAAATATCTAACCATGAGTGAATTAGGAATTTTAATAAGAGGTAACGGTTTGCCAAAAGTAGATTTTACCGAAACAGGTGTACCTGCTATCCATTATGGTCAGATTTATACTTATTACGGAACTTATACAACTAAAACTAAATCATTTGTTTCAATAGAAACATCCCGTAAATTAAAAAAAGTTGATAATGGTGATGTTATAATAACAAATACTAGTGAAAATTTGGAAGACGTTGGAAAAGCTTTAGTTTATTTGGGTAAAGAACAAGCAGTTACAGGAGGTCACGCAACAATTTTTAAACCATCAAAGCAAATTATTGGTAAATACATTGCTTATTATACGCAAACAGAAATGTTTGCAACTCAAAAAAGAAAATATGCAAAAGGCACGAAAGTTATTGATGTTTCCGCATCTGAACTGTCTAAAATAATAATTCCAGTACCTTCAAAAGAGGAGCAAGAACGTATAGTTGCCATTCTAGACAAATTTGACATTTTAACTAATTCTATTAGCGAGGGTTTGCCAAAAGAAATTAAGTTAAGACAAAAACAATATGAGTATTACAGAGATATGTTACTAACATTTCCTAAAAAATAATTTAGAATAAGAATTATGGCACAGTCATTAAACCAACTAGCGCAAACGCTTAAAGATGCCAATAAAAAAATGCAACTAATTTATGCTTTCAATGGCACAGGAAAAACCCGGCTATCACGTGAATTTAGACTTTTAGTTGATCCTAAAGAGGTTGAAACCGAAGAAGAATCAGAAGAGGATAGCGGAATAAAGGTGCTTTACTATAATGCGTTTACAGAAGACTTATTCTTTTGGGATAATGACTTGGATGCTGATTTAAACAGAAAGCTTACAATTAGACCAAATGCTTTTACAAATTTAGCACTCAATTTTCTTAAAGAACAGGGTCAAGATGGTAATATAGTTTCTAATTTTCAACACTACACTAATCAATTTATAACACCAAAATTTAGTGAAGACTTTTCAGAAGTTACATTCTCTTTGGAACGTGGAGGTGATGACAGTCTTGAAAATATCAAAATATCAAAAGGAGAAGAAAGTAATTTTATTTGGTGCGTTTTTTATAGTTTATTAGAAGAAGTTATTGACATTTTAAATATTCCTGAACCACAAGATCGTAGTACACCAGATTTTAATAATTTAGAATATGTTTTTATTGACGACCCAGTTAGTTCTTTAGATGATACACACCTAATCGAGTTAGCTGTAAATATTGCAGAGTTAATAAAATCAAGTATATCAGATATCAAATTTATAATTACCACACACAATCCATTATTTTATAACGTGCTTTTTAATGAGTTTAATAGAGTATCGAAAACAAAAACGTGGCGTTTAGAAAAGTTGAATGACGGTACTTTTTCATTAGCCGAACTATCAAGCGACTCACCATTTTCATACCATTTATTTCTACTATCTGAACTAGAGAAAGCCTTACAAAATCCTAATAACATACAAAAGTATCATTTTAATTTTCTTCGTAATTTATTAGAAAAAACGTCTACTTTTCTCGGATATAATAAATGGGAAGAACTTTTACCGCAAGAATCACGCGAAGCATATTATAGACGTATAATTAATCTCTCAAGTCATTCAAAGCATAATGGAGAAGAAATTTCTATTATTGATGAAAATGATAAAAGAGTTCTTAGTTTCTTAGTTCAAGAAGTTAAAAGAATGTATAGCTTTAAATCACCTATTATACCAATTATAACAGAAAATGGCACAGTATAAAACCATAGCAGAATCAAATAATTTTATTGTTTTAGATAAATACGCAAAGTATTTAGAAGTAAATGAAGCACCAGCAGTGTATCAAACAGAGGCAGCTCTTGAAAAAGAATTTATCCAAGATTTAATAAATCAAGGATATGAAAATCCAAACTTAAACACTTATGAGGCCATGTTGTCCAATGCGAGAATACAACTTCAAAATCTGAATTCAATGGAATTTTTAGATAGCGAATGGACACGTTTTGTTGCCGAATATTTAGATAAACCAAGCGATAACCTTGTTGACAAAACAAGAAAAATTCATGACAATTACATATACGATTTTGTTTTTGACGATGGTCATATTCAAAATATTTATTTAGTAGATAAAAAAACAATTGCACGTAACAAAGTGCAGGTTATGGCACAATTTGAGCAAAAAGGTTCGCATTCCAATCGGTATGATGTCACCATTTTAGTTAATGGTTTGCCATTGGTACAAGTAGAACTTAAAAAACGCGGTGTGGCTATTCGAGAAGCATTTAACCAGGTGCATCGCTATTCAAAAGAAAGTTTCAATAGTTCAAATTCATTATATAAATTTTTACAAATTTTTGTTATCTCAAACGGAACGGACAGTCGTTATTTTGCAAACACGGTAGAGCGTAACAAAAACAGCTTTGATTTTACAATGAATTGGGCAAGGGCTGATAATACATTGATTAAAGACCTTAAAGATTTTACTTCAACCTTTTTTGAAAAACGCACCTTGTTAAATGTGTTGCTAACGTATTCAGTTTTTGATACAAGTGATACGTTGCTTATCATGAGACCCTATCAAATTGCGGCAACAGAAAGAATGTTATGGAAAATTTCAAGTTCATATCAATCTAAAAGTTGGTCAAAAGCCGACAGTGGTGGCTATATTTGGCATACGACTGGTTCAGGTAAAACATTAACGAGTTTTAAAGCCGCACGACTAGCAACACAGTTGGAGTTTATTGATAAAGTTTTTTTTGTGGTAGATCGTAAAGACTTAGACTTTCAAACCATGAAAGAATACCAGCGTTTTTCGCCAGATAGTGTAAATGGTTCAGATAGTACAGCGGGTTTAAAGCGAAATATCGAAAAAGAGGATAATAAAATTATTGTTACCACCATTCAAAAGCTAAACCACCTAATGAAAACGGAAAATGATTTAGCAATTTATCAAAAACAAGTAGTTTTTATTTTTGACGAAGCGCATCGCTCACAGTTTGGCGAAGCACAAAAGAACCTCAATAAAAAGTTCAAAAAGTTTTATCAATTTGGTTTTACAGGAACACCGATATTTGTTAAAAATGCTCTTGGAGCCGAGACTACTGCAAGTGTGTTTGGACGTGAATTACACTCTTATGTCATTACCGATGCAATTAGAGATGAAAAAGTGTTGAAATTTAAAGTAGATTATAACAATGTTCGTCCAAAGTTTAAAGGTATCGAGAAAGAAAAAGACGAAAAAAAGCTAAACGCAAACGAAAACAAAAAAGCATTTTTACATCCAGCTCGTATCAAAGAGATATCTCAATATATTCTTAAAAATTATAGAATTAAAACTCATAGAAATCAAGGAGGATATAAAGGTTTTAATGCCATGTTTGCTGTAAGTAGTGTTGATGCTGCAAAATGCTATTATGAAGAGTTAAATCGCCAACAAAAAGAAGTTGAAAAACCTTTAAAAATAGGAACAATATTTTCTTTTGCTGCCAACGAAGAGCAAAGCGCCATTGGCGAAATTGTAGATGAAAACTTTGAACCAACTGCAATGGACAGCAGTGCTAAAGAATTTTTGACAGCTGCGATAAACGATTATAATAAAATGTTTAAAACCAGTTTTGGGGTTGAAAGCAATGAGTTTCAAAATTATTATCGTGATCTTGCCAAACGTGTAAAAAGTAAAGAAGTTGATTTAATTATTGTAGTAGGTATGTTTCTAACAGGTTTTGATGCGCCAACGCTTAACACATTGTTTGTAGATAAAAATTTACGTTATCATGGTTTGATGCAAGCTTTTTCTCGAACCAATCGTATCTATGATGCTACAAAAACCTTTGGAAATATTATTACTTTTAGAGACCTAGAAACAGCAACAGTAGAAGCCATAACATTATTTGGCGATAAAAATACTAAAAATGTTGTTCTCGAAAAAAGCTATAAAGAATATTTAGAAGGCTTTACAGATATGGCTACAGGTGAGGCGCGCAGAGGTTTTATAGATGTTGTAAAAGACTTAAATGAAAAATTTCCAAATCCAGATAGTATAGAAACCGAAAAAGACAAAAAAGAGTTTTCAAAAATATTTGGTGAGTATTTGAGAGTTGAAAATGTATTACAAAATTATGATGAGTTTACCAATCTAAAAGCGTTTCAGACAATAGATAATAATGACACTGAAGCCATTGAAGTATTTAAGGAAGCTTATTTTTTAACAGAAGAGGATATAAAAACAATTCAAGAAATAAACCTGCTCCCAGAACGTACGGTTCAAGATTATCGCTCAACCTATAATGACATACGTGATTGGTTAAGACGTGAGAAAAGTGGTAAAGAATTGGAAGAATCAAAAATTGATTGGGACGATGTTGTTTTCGAAATAGACCTACTAAAATCGCAAGAAATAAACTTAGATTATATACTTGAATTGATTTTTGATAATAGTAAAAAGAATAAAGATAAAGCTACCTTAATTGATGAGATACGAAGGGTAATTCGTGGAAGTATTGGCAACAGAGCAAAAGAAAGTTTGGTGGTAGACTTT
>NZ_JAYSSZ010000119.1:0-12036 GCF_043720215.1 Flavobacterium sp.
CAATTCTTTTAGATTTACCAAGTTTATAATTTCTTTAGGAAGTGTTTTAAATTGATTTTCATCTAAATCAAGTACCGTCAAATTTGTTAATGCACAAAGTTCTACTGGAAAATTTTTAAATTGATTTTTATCCAAGGTTAAGTTTTTCAAATTAATTAGATTACCAATTTCAACAGGAACAATAGGAATTAAATTGCTTTTTACGTTTAATACTGTCAATTTAGTTAAGTTCCCAACTTCCAAAGGCAAAATGGCAATGCTGTTTTTCTCTACATTCAAAACAGTTAACTTAGATAAACCACCAATTTCTACTGGAATTTCTTTTATTTTATTGTCAAACAAAATAAGTTCTGTTAGATTAAATAAAATAAACATTTCAAGAGGAATAGCTTCAATTTTATTGTTGCTAAAGTTAAGTTTTCTTAATTTAGTTAATTTTCCAATGTAAGGTGAAATGACTTCCATTTTGTTTTTTTGAAACTCTAATTTTTCTAAACTAGCTAATTTTCCTAGTTCGATAGGGAATTTTAAAAACAAATTATTGTTGATATACAATTCCTTTAACTTAGTTAGTTTCCCAATTTCAAAAGGCAACGATTGAAGATTATTATAGTTTAACCACAGTTTTTCAATATTAACAAAACGACCAATTTCTGGCGGAAGTTTGTTGAGATTTCTGTTGTTTAAATTAAGTTCCTTGTATTTCTCAGGATTAGGTGCATTCATAATATCGGCCATAGAACGACCGTCTGCTTCCTGTGCGTGCACAACTAGTGACGTACAACTAAATAACACCAGTAGAAGTGTCTTTTTTAGGGTTTTCATATTTTACTACATTTGGGGACGACAAAAATAGTAATATTTGTATAAATTTCTGAAAACCTGATACTTATTTTACAAAAATTTTTAAAAAAACCAACTTGCTACTAAAATAGCGGTAATCACACAAATTAAATCTACTAGAAGCATTGTACTGAGTGTATAACGTGTGTTTTTAATTTTTATTGAACCAAAATACACTGCGATTACATAAAAAGTACTCTCAGCACTGCATTGAAAAATACTACTCAATCTTCCAGTCATAGAATCAGCTCCAAAAGTATTCATAGAATCTATTAAAAAGCCTCTTGATCCAGCTGAACTAAACGGTCTAAGCAAGGCTACTGGCAAAGCATCAGTAATTCCTTTATTGATTCCCATGTTCGAAAATACAAATGCAATCCCGTTACTTATAATTTCAAATAAACCACTATTTCTAAATAATGAAATAGCAACTAACATACCCAAAACATAAGGAAAAATAGTAACCCCTGTTTTAATTCCGTTGTTTGCTCCTACTACAAAAGAATCAAAAACCGTTGTTTTTAATTCACTAAATTTTTTCTCATTGACAAAAGAAAAAATCAAAGTAAAAGCAATAATTCCAACCAATATTAATGCAGAAAGATTAGATGTGAAATAGTTTTTTCCTATTAGATCTAAATGGTTTACATAAAACAGCAACCCAACAATAGCAGCAATCAAAGTAACTAATCCAACTACAAGAGAAGCACTTTTAAAATTTATTTTTTGTTTGACTCCAACAATTAAAAAAGCCGCAATGGTACCTATAAAAGAAGTGATAATGCAAGGCAACATAACATCAGCAGGGTTGCTTGCACCGGCAGCAGCGCGATATCCAATAATAGAAGTAGCTATTAATGTAAGACCCGAAGCATGTAAACACAAAAACATGATTTGTGCATCACTGGCTTTGTCTTTCTCAGGATTAAGCTCTTGTAAACTTTCCATAGCTTTTAATCCAAATGGTGTTGCTGCTGAATCCAATCCCAAAAAATTTGCCGCAAAATTTAAGGTCATGTAAGATATTGACGGATGATTTACCGGAATACTAGGAAATACTTTTACAAAGACTGGGCTCAATAATTTAGCTAATTTTCCAGAGGCTCCAGAAATGATTAAAAGTTCCATCAATCCGCAGAAGAAAGCTAGATAAGCCATTAATGGAATAATCAAATCAAGTATTGTAGTTTTACAGGTTGGCAATAAACCGTCCGATTTTTGTACGCCACTATAAATTTTTACCGTTTTATTTTTGTAAACATAGGTAGTGTCTAGATTTTTAGTTTTGTTTGGATTCGTTTTTATTTTATCGATCACCATAGTTTGTTCAGGTGCTTTTTCGATACTGTCTTTAATAAAAGCAGGTAAATGCTCTAAATATTTTTCTGATATTAAAATGGGATCGTCTTTTTTTCCGTTCAAAACAAAATCAATCGTGTAATTGTTTCCAGAAAACAAACTGAATACCACAAATACAATAGAAGAAATAAATATCACTAGCCAAAACCTACTTAATACCATAATGTTATTTTTTTGCTAATATAATATATTTTTATTTGAAGCTTTTCCTGCTATCCGTTACAATCTTTTTTGTGGTTTTGCACTTCGACAAGCTCAGCATGACAAAACCACAAAAAAGGATTTCCACTTCTATCAGGGCTAAAAAACTCTAAACATGAATAATTTCTTCATCTATCAATAAATCTTCTCTCCGCAATCGTAAAAAAATTTGGGCCACTGCAATAGTATCTTTTTCGCAATAGGTAACAATACGATCAATGTCTTTTTCTACATAAAAAACATGACCTACTTGCGAACCATCAATATCGCCTTTTGAAGAAGGAATTCCCAGTACTTTACACATTAATTTTAATGAAGTGAAATGTTTGTAATCGCCAAATTTCCATAATTCTAAAGTGTCTAAATGTGGAATTTCCCAAGGTTTTTTCCCAAATAAATTTAGTTTGTTTGGAATCGCAATCTGATTGATAATCATTCTACGAGCAATAAACGGAATATCAAATTCCTTAGCATTATGACCACACAAAACATGTTGCGGTTGGTTGAAATGATTGTTTAGTAAATTAATAAAATCATGTAAAATTTTCTTTTCTTCACCAAAAAAAGAAGTGACTCTAAAATTCCGGACATCTCCCTTTATTGTAAAATAACCTACCGAAATACAGACAATTTTCCCAAACTCAGCCCAAATTCCTGCACGATCATAAAATTCTTCACCCGAAAAATCTTCTTTGCGTTGGTATTGGGTTTTCAGTTCCCAAAGTAGTTTCATATCGTCATCAAGCGAATTAAAATTTTCTTCTTCTGGGACGGTTTCTATATCAAGGAAAAGGATGTTATTGAGGTTGATTTTTTCTATCATAAATTTGATTTTTAGATGGCTTAGATTTTTTTACACTTTATACAAATCTAATAAATCTAATTTTCTAAGAAGTCTAATTTAAAACAAACTTTGCTGATTTGTTGGGTTTTCGTGTTCTAACAACCATTTTTTACGCCACAAACCTCCAGCGTATCCAGTAAGCGAACCATCGGTTCCAATGACACGATGACAAGGAACAACAATCCAAAGTGGGTTTTTTCCGTTTGCCGATGCTGCTGCACGAATCACTTTTGGGTCTCCTAATTTTTTAGCCAAATCAAGGTAAGACATAGTTTTCCCGAAAGGAATGTTACTTAACTCTTTCCAAACTATTTGCTGAAAATCTGTTCCTTTAGGATTAAGTTTTAAAGTAAAATCTGTTCTTTTTCCGTCGAAATAGTCGCAAAGTTGATCTACAGCTTCTTTGAGATTTTCAGGAATTTCTTCAGAAACTTGCTTCGCCAGTTCGAGCTTTGCTCTCGGGTCACCTTCGGACAAAACAGAAATAATGGCTATTCCGTTTTCATCACCTTCTATTTTTGTGATGCCTAAGGGCGAATTTATGAAGCAAGTTTCCATTTGATAAAAATAGTAAACTTCTGAGTATTAAACAAAGAAGGCTATATTCTTTCATTGTGTTGAGAAATATCCAGCCCTAAATCTTCTGAATCTTCCGAAACTCTCAAGGAAACAATCGAGTCTGTGAGTTTGAAAAGCAAATAAGCACCGCCAAATGTAAAAATTGAGATCAAAACCAATGCTATCATATGGCTTGAAAAAACTTTAAGACCACCGTGAATTAAGCTTGAGTTTTCACCATGAGCAAAAATTGCGGTTAATATCATTCCTGTGATTCCACCAATGCCGTGGCAGGCAAAAACATCTAAAGTATCATCAATTGATTTTAGTTTCTCCCAACAAATCATTTTATTAGAAACTATTGCTCCTATAAATCCAAAAAAGATACTTTCAGGAATTGTAATAAAACCAGCTGCAGGAGTTATCACTGCCAACCCAACAACCGCGCCTATACAAGCTCCTAAAGCAGAAACATTCCAGCCATTTAATCTATCAAAAAATATCCAGGTAATCATTGCAGTTGCTGATGCTAATGTAGTAGTTGCAAATGCCAATACAGCAGTTGCATTGGCAGCAAGTGCTGAACCTGCATTAAAACCAAACCAACCAAACCAAAGCAGCCCTGTTCCTAAAAGTACGAATGGAATATTTGTTGGAATATGTTCCTTGTTTTTTCGTTTCCCAATAACCAAAACACCTGCCAACGAAGCAAAACCAGCACTTATATGCACTACTGTTCCGCCTGCAAAGTCTTTTATTCCAAAATAGCTTCCAAATAATCCATTGGGATGCCAAATCATATGACAAATAGGGGCGTAAATAAACACACAAAAAAGGCTAATAAATAATAAAAAGGAAATAAAACGTACTCTTTCTGCTAATGCTCCTGTAATAATAGCTGGAGCAATAATAGCAAATTTCATTTGAAAAAGCGCAAAAAGAGCAAATGGAATTGTAGTTCCTAAAACTTTGTGCGGCAAAGCACCAACTTGGTCAAAAAAGGCATAATCGAATGGATTCCCAAAAACACCATAATGAACACCATTTGTATTAAACCCAATAGGAGAACCAAAAGACAGGCTAAAACCAACCACCACCCAAAGAATTGTAATTACACCTAAACAAATAAAACTCTTTAGCATAGTTGATATTACATTTTTCTTACCAACCATCCCGCCATAAAAGAAAGATAATGCCGGTGTCATTATCAAAACCAGACAAGATGATGTTAATATCCAAGCAATATCAGCAAAATTTAAAAAGGTTTCATCGTTAAAATTGGCTTTATCTATTTTGGTATTGTCTTTCCAGAACAATCCAAGTATTGATACAATAGAAATTATTACAAACGAAACAATCCATTTTTTACCAGTTTTCATTTTTTACCTTATTAGATTTAGAGTAAAATTAAAAAAAAAGCAGTTATTTAGGTATAAATAGTTAAAAAAATAGGATTTAACTTAATTTTTATTAATTTAATAAATTATTACAACGTTTTTTATTAAATAATTATTTATTCTATATTATAATAAATATAAGCTTCAATTGCTTTTAACTCTTCGTCTGACATTGTTTTTGTAATAGTAAAATTTGTTTTCATTACTTCATATTGACTAGGATCTACGAGTGGTTTTGCATCGTTTTTTAAGAAATCGACAATATTTCCATTCTCCTTTTTATAAATTTTTGCAATTTCTTGAATACTTGGCCCAATAATCTTTTGATCTACTTTATGACAAGCCACACAATTTCCTTTTCCTTCAAACAATTCTTTCCCCAATGCTTCTGGAGCTTTAACTTCAGTGTTGGATTCAGTTGGTTTTCCAAAAGATTCTTCACTTTCTTTTTTGCAAGATATTAGGATAAAAAAAGAACTCAATAAAAACAATTTTTTCATCATTATTTATTTAAAAGTATGGCTGCTTCTTTAGCAAAATAAGTAGAAATAAGGCTTGCTCCAGCTCTTTTGATACACATTAATTGTTCCATCATGATTTTGTCGTGGTCCAACCAACCTCTTTCTGATGCTGCTTTTATCATTGCATATTCGCCAGAAACGTGAAAAACGGTTACTGGAACATTCACTGCATTTTTCACTTCACGAACAATATCTAAATAAGCAATTCCTGGTTTTACCATGACCATATCGGCGCCTTCTTCTACGTCCATTAAGGCTTCTTTTATAGCTTCGATACGATTGGCATAATCCATTTGATAGGTTTTTTTATCTTTCGGTACTTCGACAGGCTCAGTATCAGATTTAGTTTCTTTTGGAGCACTATCTAACGCATCACGAAATGGTCCGTAAAATGCCGAAGCATATTTTGCAGAATAACTCATAATTCCAACATTATGAAAACCAGCAGCATCTAAACCTTGGCGCAAACGCAATACACGTCCGTCCATCATGTCGCTTGGCGCAACAAAATCGGCACCAGCTTGTGCATGAGAAACCGCCATTTTTACTAAGGCAGCATTTGTAGCATCATTGGTAATATCTCCGTTTTCGATAATTCCGTCGTGACCGTAAATAGAATAAGGGTCTAACGCCACATCTGGCATGACAATCATTTCTGGGCAAGCGGCTTTGATGTCTTTGATAGCTCTTTGCATCAATCCATCAGGATTCCAGGCTTCTTTTCCTGTATTGTCTTTTAGAGATTCGTCAACTTTTACATAAATGTTTACGGCGCGAATTCCTAAAGCGAAAATTTCTTTGACTTCTTCGACAGTTAGATCGATCGAACGACGAAAAATTCCAACCATAGAAGGAATTTCTACTTTTACGTTTTCACCTTCTGTAATAAACATGGGGAACATAAAATCGCTTGGACTTAATGTTGTTTCTCGAACTAATGAACGAATGCTTTCGTTTACTCGTAATCTTCTGCCTCTTTGTAATGGGAACATAGTAATTGATAATTTATAATTAACAATGGATAATTAAATCCAGTCAATAGGTTTTTCTAATACTTGAATTAATTTTTCTTCTTCACTTCCAACTTCTGGGTGATGATCATAAACCCATTGCACATGCGGAGGCAAACTCATTAAAATACTTTCTATTCTTCCGTTGGTTTTTAATCCAAATAAAGTGCCTTTGTCATGAACTAAATTGAATTCTACATAACGCCCACGACGAATTTCCTGCCATGTTCTTTGTTCAGGATTATATGGTAAATCTTTTCTGCAATCTAAAATTGGAACATAGGCTTCTAAGAAACTATTCCCAACTTCGGTTACGAAACTGAACCAATCTTCCATTTTCATCGTTTCAGATTCCTTACAATAATCAAAAAATAATCCGCCTAATCCACGCGCTTCATTTCTGTGAGCATTCCAAAAATAGTCATCACATTGTTTTTTGTATTTTGGATAGAATTCCAAATTATGCTTATCACAAGCCGTTTTACAGGTTTGATGAAAGTGTGAAGCATCTTCTTCAAATAAATAATAAGGTGTGAGATCTTGTCCGCCGCCAAACCACGAATTGATTACGTTTCCGTTATCGTCATACATTTCGAAATAACGCCAATTAGCATGAACAGTTGGTGCCATTGGGTTTTTTGGATGAATGACCAAACTTAATCCACAGGCAAAGAAATCGGCTTCGCCAACGTTGAATAATTTCTGCATCGAATCTGGTAGTTTACCATGAACAGCAGAAATATTGACACCACCTTTTTCGATAACGTTTCCGTTTTCGATAACACGTGTTCGTCCACCACCGCCTTCTGGACGCTCCCAAATGTCTTCACGGAATTTGGCTGTACCATCAGAAATTTCTAATCCTTTGCAGATTTGGTCTTGCAGGTTTTGTATATAGGTGTAGAATTTATTTTTCATTTTTTTAAAATCAAAAGCGTTTAAAAGCGTCTAAAAAAGTGTCTAAAAAGTATCTAAAAGCGTTTAAAAGTATCTAAACTACTTCCCAGAAATAACCTGGATTACATTTTATTTTACCTTCTTTCCCTAATATGGATAAAAAATTTGTCACTTTCTTCTTCTTCTGGTCTTCGGAAAGAATTACAGACAATTTCGGGATAATTAAATTGTCAATTTTATCACGTTTTGTTTTTCCAAACTTTTTTAAATACTCAAGTATTATATCTTTGAAATGAGAATCATCAAAACTACGATTGGCTAAATATTCAGCTTTTAAACCTTCGTCATTAGTAGATTCAATAATATCATAGGATAAATATATATTTGGTCTTCTACCTTCAATACATTTTAATTTCTTAAGATGCTTAAATTCATTTTCTGAAATTTCTTTGTGTTTCTGTACTTTATCCAATAATATGATTTCATCTAAACCAAGATTAGAATTCTTGATTAATATTTTCGCGAAATTTTCATCTAAAATTTTCCCCGTTATTGTCACCTTAACTTTATTGTCTTCAAAATTGTAATCTGGTAAAGGGAAAAAACGTTGTTTTTGATAATTAAATATTTTTCGAATACCGCCGCCTTGTGTTTCAATCATATCTAAATTTTTCATTGCCTCAACAAGGAATGGATTTCTATAGACCTCTTCGGGGGTATCTTTTAAAACTACATCTTCAATAGATTTTGGTAAAAAAGAACCATAATTAGAAAACACTAAATGGTCATCCTCGAATTCAACCACATTAATTCTTGCACCTTTTGAGTAATCTTGATGTGCTATTGCATTATTTAATGACTCTCTGATATTAAAAGGTTCATATCTTAAAACTTCATCAGGAAATAAGGTTCCATGACGAAGATAACGATATTTTAAGTTTCTTATTTTTTTATAAACTTCATCAATAGTTAACAAAAAAGGAATAGAAAATATTTCAAAGTCCTTATCTTGATTATCTATAGTTTTTAAATTCCATCTAATTTTAACAGAAGAATCTAAAAAATGTTCTGATTCTTCTTTTCCTAAAAGAATAAGAGCCGTTCTTGTGATTTTTCCTTTAATGATAAGTTTCGCTTTATTTAAAAAATCTAAATCACTCCAACTATCGACTTCGTTAGAATATTTAGGATTTCTTTTAACAAACTCTAATCGTGCTTTTTGGATTGCAATTTTGTCTAGGTCTTCAATACTAGCTTCTGTAATAATAACCTTTGACCAATCTTCATTCACTTGAATCTGAGTTAATATTGCATCTAATCTAGATTTTGTCATCTCAACTAAATTGTCATCTATTCTTTGCCAAGTTTTCTTATGTGCATAAACAGGCAATCTAAATTGATGTTTCGGAATATGAAAAATCCAAACAATCTTATTAGTATCAGAAGTGATAAATTCTTCAACTTTAAAATGTTGAATATCTAAATTTGTACAATTGCCATTAATTCTATATCTGATATCATCAATTGAATAAACTGACAAATCTTGAATTCCAATAATTTCAAGTGTTTCGTTTTTTACCCCAATAACCAAATGACCTCCTTGCATATTTGCTATAGCCGAAATATAAGAGATAACATCTTTACTTTCACTCCCAGCAACAGAATTTTTCAATGATTTAAATTCTTTCCATTCGCATTTTTCATTTTCGATTGGATAGTTTTTAATTAAATAATTATGTAATTCCTTTTCGGTCATTAGTTGTTTTTTTTATTACAAATATAAATTATTTATTTTTCAATGTACAATTCATATAATTCCATATCTAAAGGAGTTTCATTAGTTGGAGTAAATTCATTTTGTAATGTTTTTTGCCAAACGAAACCGTTATTTTCAGCAACTTTTACACTACCGAAATTAGTTTTATGAGAAATAATTTGAATTGTTTTCAAACCCAATTCCTCAAAAGCAAAATTTATCATTTCTTTTACCGCAAATGATGTGACGCCTTTTCCTTCTAATTCTGAACCAATGCAATAAGCAAATTCTCCTTGATTTTTATCCCAATCAATTTTTTTGATGATAATTAAACCTCCAATTTGATGATTTTTTTTATCTCGAATAGCAAAAGTAAAATTTGTCTTTTCTTCTATTTCTTTATTCTTAATTGAAATATATGCTTCCGTTTTTTCTAAAGAACTATTCATTTCCAATGTTACTGGGAAAAACAATTTTAATCGTTCTTTATTATCAGACATAAACTGATACAACTGATTAGAATCAATCGGTTGTAGCTTGTCTACTATATAATTTTCAGTTTTCAAATTATTGATTATACTCCTTCACCGCATCAATAAATGCTTTGGCATGATCTACAGGAATATTAGGTAAAATTCCGTGACCAAGATTTACGATATATTTGTCTTTTCCGAATTCGTCAATCATTTCGTGTACCATTTTCTTAATCACAGGAATTGGTGAAAGCAAACGACTTGGATCGAAATTACCTTGTAAAGTAATGTTTCCACCAGATAAATATCTTGCGTTACGTGGCGAACAAGTCCAGTCTACTCCAAGGGCAGATGCTTTACTTTTCCCCATTTCGCCTAATGCAAACCAACAGCCTTTTCCGAAAATAATTACAGGTGTAATATCTGCTAATGCTTCGACGATTTGGTTAATATATTTCCATGAGAATTCCTGATAATCAACAGGAGATAACATTCCTCCCCAAGAATCGAAAACTTGAATAGCATTACAACCTGCTTTTACCTTTTCTTTCAAATAAGCGATAGTTGTATCCGTGATTTTTTGTAATAAAACGTGTGCTGCTTCTGGATGTGAGAAACAAAATCCTTTGGCTTTATCAAAGCTTTTAGATCCTTGACCTTCTACGGCATAGCACATAATTGTCCATGGTGAACCTGCGAAACCAATTAGTGGCACTTCGTCGTTCAACATTTGTTTTGTTAATTTAATCGCATCGAAAACATAACCCAATGTTTCGTGAACATCTGGAACAATGACTCTTTCTACATCTTGAATCGTACGAATAGGATTGGGTAAAAATGGCCCAACATTTTCTTTCATTAATACTTCAATTCCCATGGCTTGTGGCACGACCAAAATATCCGAAAACAAAATCGCAGCATCAGGCGCAATTCTACGAATGGGTTGTACTGTGATTTCGGCAGCTAATTCTGGAGTTTGACAACGAGTAAAAAAGTCATATTTGTCTCGCAAAGCGATGAATTCTGGCAAATATCTTCCTGCTTGACGCATCATCCAAACTGGTGGTCGTTGTACAGTTTCTCCTTTTAATGCTTTTAGAAATAGGTCGTTTTTGATCATGTTTTTATTGTTAGACCTGACAGGTTTTTAAAACCTGTCAGGTTTGTTTGTGTTATTTATATTCGTTTATACATTCCTCAATCACATCTTCGATAGTTGGATTTTCGGCAATGAGGATGTTTTTTGTAATTTTTTCTAAGGCTTCTGCGGTTGTTTCGCCAATACAGAAACATGTTTCTTTTTTGATTGTATTTTCTTTCAAATAACTTTCTACGCCAGATAGGCTAAAAAACAAAATAGCTTCTACTGAATCTTTTATCTTATGAGGAGTTAGTGTCGTTTCATAAACTTTAATCTCATTAAAATCTACATTCCCTTCTTTTAACGCTTGAGGTAATATTTCTCTGCGTAGGTTTCCGCTGAAAAAAGTAAAGGTATCACTTCCGTGAATTAATGTAATGATTTCGGCCAAATCGGAAGCATAACCTGTGTAAACATCAACATTAAAACCATTTTCTGACAATAATATTTTTGTTTTTAATCCGACACAAAAAACGTTTTTTGTTTTTAATTCTTCACATTTTGGGTGTTGCAAAATACTATGAACGGCATTTTGACTGGTGAAAATTAAATTGTCTTTAATGTTTTTTAAATCAAAATTTTGGTGCTCTGTTTTAATAAAATCCGCTTCAATAACATTAAAATCTGCATTTATTAAGGCTTCTTTTTGAATGTTAGAAAGTGTTTTTGTAGATAATATCTTAATTTGACTCATTATTTTTTCAGTTTTTCTTTGATAGATTCCATCAGTTTTACACCACCGTTTTCAAAAATTTCTTGGGCTGCATGATACCCTAATTGTTTCCATTCTTGTACTTCAACTATTTTGTTTACTTCTATTTTCTGACCTCCGTCCAATGAAAACAAAACGCCTAGAAAATGGATTGTTTCGTCTTTTTCGTTAAATTTTGCAAAGGCTCCAATTGGCGCAGTACAACCGCCTTCTAAAGTTCTTAAAAATTGACGTTCGATATAGGTTGTTATTTCGGTTTCAATATGATTGAGTTCTGCTAAAGCATTTAAGGAATATGTATCATTTCCCATGGCAACGACCATC
>NZ_JAYSSZ010000120.1:0-1649 GCF_043720215.1 Flavobacterium sp.
GAGGTAAAAATTAAATAATTCAAATTTCTAGAATAAAAAAAAATAGAATTTATATAAACGATTTATGAAGTCAAATCAGGAAATTTTAGAACTAGAAAAAACCTTATTACAACTGGAAAATTTACATGCTTCTTTTGATTATTTACGAATAACAATTGCTTCGCCACAAAGAATTAGAAATTGGTCAAACCGAGTTTTGCCCAATGGTGAGTTAATAGGCGAGGTTTTAAAACCTGAAACAATAAATTTTCGAACTCATCAGCCAGAAATTGACGGACTTTTTTGTGAAAAAATATTTGGTCCTATCAAAAATTGGAAATGTAAATGTGGTAAATACAACGGATTTGTACTTGATAAAATTTGTGATGAATGTGATGTTGAAATAATTGAGGCACGTGTAAGAAGATATAGAATGGGTTATATTGACTTAACATGCCCAATAACGCATTTGTGGTACCTTAAAGGAGTTCCAAATTACCTATGTATATTGTTACGATGTATTTCAGATAAAATTTGTGTTTACGATATTGAAGAGATTGTCTATTTTAAAGATCCAAAAAAAGGCTCTTTACGAGAACAAGGAAAGGACCCCAATCCTCTTAATATATTCATTCGATCTTTAAAGACTGAAGTCGAAAAAAATGAACTAAAAAAGTTTTTTAGGCCAAGTTATTTTAATCCCGAGTATAGTGGAAGTTTGAATAAACAAAAAAAAGGAGACAAAATGGAAGAATCTAATGATTTAGATTATTCTCGTCAACCTTATTTCAAAGAAGGACGACCAATGAAACGTAAAGGTTCTGAAATTGTTAGAGCTGCTCTAGAAGCAATTGATATTCCTGCAGCAATAAAAGTTGCTAGATCTTCAATCAATAACAATTGTTTAAGTAATTTAAATCAAACTTTTACCCCAGAAAAATCAGTTATTCGAAGAATTAGAATTTTAGAAAGTTTTTTATCGACAAATACAAATCCAGCATGGATGGTTTTAACAACCTTACCGGTATTACCGCCAAATTTAAGACCTTTACTAGAATTAGAAAGTGGTCGCTTGGTTGCTGCAGATATAAACGAAATTTATCGTTTAATAATAACTAGAAATCAAAGATTGTGTGATTTTTTGTATAGTTACACCGCACCAGATTTAATTACGGTTCATGGAAGAAAGTTACTACAAGAAGGTATTGATTCTTTAATTGATAATGCAAGACTTCCTAAAGATAAAATGTTTTGTTTAAATAATAAAGCTCTAAAAAGTCTAACTGAGATTTTAGAAGGAAAACAAGGACGTTTTCGACAGTCTCTTTTAGGAAAACGTGTAGATTATTCAGGACGTTCTGTTATCATAGTTGGTCCAAATCTAAGATTAAATCAATGCGGACTTCCTTACGAAATGGCAACAGAATTATTTCAGCCTTTTTTAATTAATGAATTGTTGAAAACAAAGATTAAAGCACCCAGTCATAATACAAAACTAGCTCAAATAATAATTAAGAAAAACAAACCTTTTGTTTGGACTTTATTAACAAAGTTAACTAAAAAGTATTCTATTTTACTAAATCGTGCTCCAACTTTGCATAGATTCGGAATACAAGCTTTTGATCCTATTATTATCTTAGGGCAAGCAATTCATTTACATCCTTTAGTTT
>NZ_JAYSSZ010000121.1:0-4161 GCF_043720215.1 Flavobacterium sp.
AATCCTATGGTTACAGATGGTCCAGCATTTTGCGCTGCTGCTGTTGCAGTTCTAACAAAAAGTCCAGCACCAATAATGGCGCCAATCCCTAATGCTACAAGTGACCAAGCAGTTAATGTTCTTTTTAATCCTTTTTCAGATTCTGATGCTTCTGCAAGCAATAACGGTATTGATTTTTTACTCCAAATAGACATAAAAATAAAGTTTTGTTTTTTAGTGTTCCAAAAATAGGCTTTTTTGAAAACAATTCAATAAAAAAATTCTTTTTCTGAAATTAATTTAACAGTTATGTGTTTCTAGAACCAGAAACCAACAGTAAACCAAGTATAACCCTTACCCGTTTCTGGCGACCATGATTGTTTTATTTCGATAGGCCCTAAAAGGGTTTCCATACCATAACCTAAGGCATAACCTGAGTATTTAGGACTAGATACCCAAGCTTCGCTATCAAAAATATTATCTCCAATGTTAGCGAAATTCGTTGTTAAATTTATATGATTCTTTTTTACAAATTCATAATCAAATGACAAACTGGCTTTTACGTAGCTATTTCCTGAAAGTTCTAAAAAATTATATCCATAAAATGGCTTGAGATTATTAATTTTATTAAATCCATAGCCTCCAAGCGTATAGTCGAAAACACTATTAACTTCTGTATCTACTAAAAAACCTCCTTCCGTTTGAAGCTTTACAGCAATTTTTTTGAACAATGTTCTAACTATTCCTGCATCCGCTTTAAAACTTGTAAAACGATTAAAATTATTATTATAATTTGAAGACGATAAGAACGATTGTGCATCACCTATAAAATACCATCCTTTTTTTGGAAAATATTTATTACTAAACGAATCATATTTCAAAAATCCTATGACCGAAAAATAATTACTCTTGTCTAAATACGTTTTTGTGTCCTGAATTGAATTTGAGAACACTTCTACATATTTATGTTCTAACCCAACACCAAAGAGAAATCTCTGCGCAAAAATTGTTTGCAAATAAGCTTGATTAGATAAATCTAGATAATCTATATTTATACTTTTAAGATCTGATTGGGTTATTATTTGACCTCCTTTAAAATCTGTTTTACTGCTTCTTTTAAACTGATTCAGCTTTGATTTTAATCCAAAACTCCAATGAAAACCATTGTCTATATAATAATCTAAATTATATCGAATATTATCACCTAAAATAAAATCGAAAGACGCAACGTCATTTTTAAAAAACAAGTTTTTCTGAGTAACGTTTATTAATGCACTTGATTTGAATAAATCATCGTAATGAGCACCTAGTTTAAAATACGTTTTTATAGGATTCTCTTTAACATCAATCATCAAGATATCTTGAGTATCTTCTTTTTGCAATCTATAACTTATAGAACTAAAATTTTGTGTTGCATTAAGGTTGTTTATACCACTATGTAAATCTGTGTAGCTAATTTTGCTTCCTGATTTAAATCGAAGTTTCCCAATTACATAAGAACGTGTATAATCTTCGTTCCCAACTATCCCAATCCCTTGAATGTGTAAACTATCAATATTAGTTGTGCTTTCAGGGATTTTATTGTAATTTGTTCCTAGTTTGCTCAACTGGTCTTTAACTAAAAGTGCAGCTTCAGCTCCTTTTTTTATAATTTCTTGGCCTTGATCAAATGAAATAACAGAAAAACCTTGAACATTGGGTCTAATGTATACGTCTGTTTGAAGCATTTTTCCTTTCATTTTTTCAATCATCTGAAAATTTGAAATTTGGGTTAGTATAGACATAACACCTCCTAGTTTTTCTCTATCCTTCAAATCATCTTGTACATCGACGCCAATAATAATATCTGCACCCATTTTGCGTACTTCTTCAATAGGATAATTATTAGCGACACCTCCGTCAATATACAAATTTCCATCAATTTCTACTGGCGAAAACAATGTAGGAAAAGCACCACTTGCAGACAAAACTAATGGTAAAGAGCCATTTTTAAAAACTTTTTCTTCGCCAGTCTCTAAATTTGTTGCAATACATAAAAAAGGCGTTTTTATTTTATTAAAATCTTGTATGTGTCTAACTTTATGAGTTAACTTACTCATAAGATTATAATTGTACATTCCTTTAGACAATCCTTTTGGAATAGTTATTTTGAAATTTTGAAATGGCAACGCAAGTGCATACATTTCATCATTGCTTTTTTCGTAAAAAGTTTTGTTTTTTCTTGGTACAAAATCTTGAATTAATTCGTCGAAATCTGTCCCTTTAAAAATCGAATCGAGTTGGTTGGCAGAATATCCACAAGCATATAGACCCCCAATTATAGCACCCATGCTAGTTCCGCCAATATAATCTATTTTTATTCCTGCTTTTTCAATTTCTTTAAGAACTCCAATGTGTGCAAACCCTTTTGCTCCGCCGCCACTAAGGACTAGTCCAATTTTTGGTTTTTTTATGATGTCTTGCGCTTGTGAAGTTAGAGAAAAGAAACAAGAAGCAAGAAGCAAGAAGTAAAAAGTAATGGTTTTTACTTCTTGCTTCTTGCTTCTTGTTTCTGTTTTATAAAAATTATTCATTTCTACTCTTTAGTTTTGTAAAAGTCGGTAATTTTTTTGGCTTTTGAAAGACCTATAACGTCAGAAATTTCTTTTTCTGATGCTAATTTTAATCTTTTAACACTTTTGAAATGTTTTATTAATGTTAGCATCGTTTTTTCTCCAATTCCAGGGATGGATTCTACTGATGAATTAAGTGCTGCTTTGCTTCGTTTGTCTCTGTGAAAGGTTATTCCGAAACGGTGTGCTTCGTTTCGCAATTGCTGAATTATTTTTAATGTTTCCGATTTTTTATCTAAATACAACGGAACCGAATCTCCTGGATAAAATAACTCTTCCAATCGTTTTGCAATTCCAATAATGGCAATTTTTCCTCGCAAATCGAGCTCGTCCATGATTTTGAGTGCCGATGACAATTGTCCTTTTCCACCATCAATAATAATTAAATTTGGTAGCGGTTGGTTTTCATCGAGTAATCGTTTGTATCTGCGATAAACAACTTCTTCCATAGATGCAAAATCGTTTGGACCTTCAACTGTTTTTATATTAAAATGACGGTAATCTTTTTTGCTGGGTTTCCCATCTTTAAAAACCACACAAGCTGCAACAGGATTGGTTCCTTGTATGTTCGAATTATCGAAACATTCTATATGTCGTGGCTCGACCGAAAGGCGTAAATCTTTTTGCATTTGTGCCATAATTCGATTCACGTGTCTCTCCGGATCTACGATTTGCAATTGCTTTAGTTGTTCTATTCTGTAAAACTTCGCATTACGAACAGACAAATCCAGAATTTGTTTTTTGTCACCTAATTGAGGAACGGTTACTTTTATATTTTCACCGACTTCAACCTCAAAAGGAACTATAATTTCTCGTGAAAGCAACTGAAAACGTTCCCTGAGTTCGATAATTGCTAATTCTAACAGTTCTTTATCGGTTTCGTCTAGTTTCTTTTTTATTTCTAAAGTATGGGAACGAATTATAGAACCATGCGAAATTTGGAGGAAATTGATAAATGCTGCAGCTTCGTCCGAAACGATAGAAAACACATCAATATTCGTGATTTTTGGATTGATAATCGTAGAACGAGATTGATAATTTTCTAGAATTTCAATCTTTTCTTTTATCTTTTGTGCTTCTTCAAAGTGCATATTTTGAGCCAAATTGGTCATCACTTTTTTGAAATCTTTCATCGATGCTGCAAAATTTCCTTTCAAGATTTCACGAATCGCATTTATTTGGGTTTGATAATTTTCTAGCGTTTCTAAACCTTCGCAAGGACCTTTGCAATTGCCAATATGATATTCTAAACAAACTTTAAATTTATGGTTTTCGATATTTTTTTCGCTCAAATCGAAATTGCAAGTTCGTAGCGGATACAATTCTTTGATTAACTCTAAAATAACAGAAACTGTTTTGAAACTGGTGTAAGGCCCAAAATATTCGGAACCATCTTTAATCATTTTTCGGGTTGGAAATAATCTCGAAAAAGGTTCTTTTTTAATACAAATCCAAGGATACGTCTTGTCATCACGAAGCAAAATATTATATCGTGGTTGCAGCGTTTTTATAAGGTTGTTTTCTAATAATAACGCATCGGTTTCGGTAGGAACAACAATGTGTTTTATAG
>NZ_JAYSSZ010000122.1:0-11888 GCF_043720215.1 Flavobacterium sp.
TTTTATACACTGTATTCTATTTGGATTATTATAACAAAATAAGTGGTATTTTTTCGGTCTACTATATTTCATCAGGGCATTTCGGGGTTTCTTTAGTCATTTTAGCGTCTTATTTATTATTTTTCAAATCCTATAATGAATCAATAATTAAAAAAGAAATTTTAATTATTGGGATACTTCTAGGAATTTTTGCCATTTATATTTCAGCAGCAAGAAGTCCACTTTTGGCATTACTAGTAATTTTTTTATATTTTATAATCTTAAAAAATAAATACAAATATATTTATGTATTTATATTTTTGTTATTGTTAGGGATTTTATCTATTTATGTTTGTAAAGAAATTTTGCATCTAGAAAGCGCTTTTATTGTGAGAAACTACTCGGCTCTTTTTGAAGGAAATACTTCAGGTCGGGAGCCTTATTTTACTAGAGCGATTCAAATATTTAAAGACAATCCGTTGCTTGGTGGGCGAATTATGTACGAGGACGGGATGTATCCTCATAATATTATTTTGGAATTACTAATGTCGGGTGGAATATTAATTTTATTTCTTTTCGGATTAATTTTTATTCCTATCCTTAAAAAAATTAAATATTTTTTGAGGTTTTCAGATTCTAAATATTATGTTCTGCCTGTGGTTGGATTATGGTTGCAATATTTAATTCTTGCTCAAACCTCAAATAATATTTATTCTAATCCTGATTTTTGGTACTTTAGCAGCGTTGTAATCGGTATATCAATAAATATTTATAATGAAAAAATTAAAAGTAATGACGGTAGTTGGAACCCGTCCAGAAATAATACGCCTTTCTAGAGTGCTTATGGCTTTGGACGAATCTGAGGCTATTGAGCATATTATTGTACATACAGGTCAAAATTATGATTACGAACTCAATCAAATTTTCTTTGATGATTTAGGACTCAGAAAACCAAATTATTTCCTCGAAGCAGCTGGTAAAACAGCTACCGAAACAGTTGGTAATATTTTAATAAAAATTGATCCTTTATTAGAAGAAATTCAGCCTGATGCTTTTCTGGTTTTAGGAGACACCAATAGCTGTTTGTGTGCCATTCCTGCCAAAAAAAGGCAAATTCCAGTTTTTCATATGGAAGCTGGAAACCGTTGTTTTGATCAACGAGTTCCTGAGGAAACAAATCGTAAAATTGTAGATCATACCTCAGACATCAATTTGACTTATAGCGATATAGCAAGAGAATATCTTTTGCGTGAAGGTTTGCCAGCCGACAGAATTATCAAAACTGGTTCGCCGATGTTTGAAGTATTGCATCATTATTTACCACAAATTGAAAAATCAGATGTTTTAAAACGATTAAACCTGGAAGAAGGTAAATATTTTGTTGTATCTTCTCATAGAGAAGAAAACATCAATTCTGAGAAAAATTTTAGAGGTTTAATGGAAAGTTTGAATCAAATAGCTGAAAAATTTGGATTTCCAATCATTGTTTCTACACATCCACGAACGAGAAATATGATAGACAAAATGCAAATCCAAGTTCGACCTGAAGTACAGTTTTTAAAACCCCTCGGTTTTCACGATTATAATGCATTGCAAATGCGATCCTACGCTGTTTTGTCTGACAGCGGAACCATTTCTGAAGAAAGTTCAACGCTAAATTTTAGAGCCTTAAACATTCGTGATGCTCACGAAAGACCTGAAGCAATGGAAGAAGCCTCAGTAATGATGGTTGGATTGTCACCAGAAAGAATTATGCAAGGTTTACTCCAACTGAAACAGCAAGAAGTTGGAAATAAAAGAAATTTCAGAAGCGTAGTTGATTATTCAATGCCTAATGTCTCTCAGAAAATGGTGAGAATCATTTTGAGCTATACCGATTATGTGAACAGAGTAGTTTGGAGTAAAAACAACTAAGAATGAATGTATTATTTTTGACATTAGTCGAAATAAATTCCATTGATGAAAGAGGAATTTATCAAGATTTACTTAGGAAATTTGTCACTGAAGGTCATAATGTGACTGTCGTTACTCCAGTGGAGAGAAGAAAAAAAGTAGCCACAAATTTGAAGGAAGTAGGTAATGTAAAGTTATTGCAAGTAAAAACACTAAATATACAAAAGACAAATATAATTGAAAAAGGAATAGGTACTTTAGCTATTGAATATCAGTATTTGGTTGCTATAAAAAAGTATTTAAGTGATACAAAATTCGATTTAGTATTGTATTCAACACCGCCAATTACTTTTTATAAAGTAATACATTTTATAAAAAAAAGAGACAAGGCTTTTGCTTATCTGTTGTTGAAAGATATTTTTCCTCAAAATGCGGTGGATATGAAAATGATAAAGACAGGAAGTCTTTTGCATAAAATGTTTGTTAAAAAGGAAAAGCAATTATATCAAATATCCGATGCTATAGGCTGTATGTCGAAAGCTAATGTAGATTTTGTATTGCAACACAATCCAGAAATAAAAACTGAAAAAGTAGAAGTAAATCCAAATTCGATAGAGCCTAATTTTATAGATTATTCTGATAATGAAAAAAATGCTATTAGAGCAAAATACAATATACCGTTTGATAAAAAAATTTTGGTCTATGGTGGAAATCTAGGGAAGCCTCAAGGATTAGATTTTTTATTAGAAACGATTGAAATAATTGCTATTGAAAATATTTTTTATTTAATTGTTGGAAACGGAACAGAATTTGATAAAATCGAAAAGTGGTTTTCAAACCATAATCCTAAAAATGCTAAATTGATTCAATCACTTCCAAAAAAGGATTATGATTTATTATTAGGCGCTTGCGACATAGGACTTATTTTTTTGCATAAAGATTTTAGTATTCCTAATTTTCCATCACGATTGCTTTCGTATCTTGAAATGAAAATGCCTGTAATTGCTGCAACGGATGTAAATTCAGATATTGGTAAGGTGATTGAAGAAGCCAATTGTGGAGTTTGGGTTGTAACAGGTGAAATTGGAAAAATGAAAGAAGCAATTAAAAAATGTTTGGATAATATTGAAGTTATGGGAGAGCAAGCAAAAAACTTACTAAAAAAAGACTATATGGTAGATGTTTCCTATCAAAAAATAAGTAACAGATTAAAATAATGTATACATTTTTCTTGAAACGAGGATTAGATGTTTTAATAACACTGATTGCACTTGTGTTATTTTTTCCAATATTTATAATCATTATTGTAGCTTTGTTTTTTGCTAATGATGGCAAACCTTTCTTTTATCAGCTTCGACCAGGGAAAAACGGCAAGATTTTCAAGATTATTAAGTTCAAGACCATGAGCGAAGCAAAAGATGCAAATGGGAATTTGCTTTCCGATGGGGAAAGGTTAACAAAAATTGGAAATTTTGTTCGTAAAACATCATTAGACGAAATTCCACAATTACTAAATGTTTTAAAAGGGGATATGAGTCTTATAGGGCCAAGACCTTTATTGACGCAATATTTGCATTTGTATAACGACTTTCAAAATAGAAGACACGAAGTAAAACCAGGAATAACAGGTTGGGCACAAGTAAATGGTCGAAATGCCATTTCTTGGGACAAAAAATTTGAATTGGATGTTTGGTATGTAGATCATTGCTCGTTTTTTGTAGATATAAAAATATTATTTAAAACAGTTTTGAAAGTAGTAAAAAAAGAAGGAATAAATGCTCAAAATACGGCTACTATGGAGCCATTTGAAGGGCAATACTAAACTAAATTGATGAAAAAAATTGCAATTATTGGAGCTGGAGGTTTTGGAAGAGAAGTGAAAATGCTAATCGATCAGATTAATGCTGTCGAAAATAAGTATGAATTCATGGGATATTATGATGATGGTATACAAGTCGAAGAAATAATAAATGGTTTTCCAGTATTAGGTAAAATTGCTGATTTGGATCTAGTTGACTACGATTTACATATTGCTATTGCTGTTGGAAATCCATTGTATAAAAAAAACATAGTAAGACAAATTGTAAATTCAAATATTGTCTTTCCTACATTAATTCATCCTTCAGTCTTAATTGGAAATGATGATTTTTTAATTGGGATGGGCTCAATTATTTGTGCTGGTAGCATTATTACTTGTAATATTTCTATAAATAATTTTGTAATAATAAATTTAGCCTGTACCATCGGGCATGACACTGTTATCAATAATTATGTTTCTATTATGCCAGGTGTAAATGTGTCTGGCGAAGTAATTCTTTGCGAAGGAGTTTATATTGGAACTGGTGCAAAAATAATTAATCAAGTAGAAATTGGAAAAAACGCTGTAATTGGATCTGGAGCTGTGGTTTCAAAATCAATTCCCGAAAATTGTACAGCTGTTGGAATTCCAGCTAAACCAATAAAATTTCATTAAAAATGAGTAATAATTCAAAAATATGGCTTTCTTCACCACACATGGGAGGAAGCGAACAAAGTTTTGTAAATGAAGCCTTCGATACAAATTGGGTAGCGCCATTAGGACCAAACGTAACTGGTTTCGAACAAGATTTAGAACAATACATAGGTCAAAATTCTCATGTTGCTGCGTTAAGCTCAGGAACAGCGGCTTTGCATTTAGGCCTGATTTTATTAGGTGTTAAAGCTGGAGATGAAGTTATTTGTCAGAGTATGACGTTCTCAGCATCGGCAAATCCTATTATGTATTTGGGAGCAACTCCAGTATTTATAGATAGTGAATTAGAGACATGGAATATGTGTCCAATAGCTTTAGAAGAAGCAATTGTCGACAGAATTACTAAAGGAAATAAGCCAAAAGCAATTATAGCTGTTCATTTGTACGGAATGCCATATAAAGTGGAGGAAATACAAGCAATAGCTAACAAATATCAAATTCCTGTTTTAGAAGATAGTGCGGAAGCATTAGGGAGTTCTTATAAAGCACAGAAGTGTGGAACTTTTGGAGAAATTAGAGTTTTATCATTTAATGGCAATAAAATCATCACTACCTCAGGAGGAGGAGCAATGGTTACAAATAATGTAAAAACCAAAGAAAAAGCGGTTTTTTTAGCCACACAAGCAAGAGATAACGCACCTCATTACCAGCATAGTGAAGTTGGGTACAACTATAGAATGAGTAATATTTGCGCAGGAATTGGTCGAGGACAAATGCAAGTTTTAGATAAACATGTTGGTTTTAGGAGAAAAATGCATCAACTGTATGTAGATACTTTTGCTGGAATCGATGGTGTTACGGTTTTAACAGAGCCAAATTCTGATTATTTTTCAAATCATTGGCTAAGTGCAATTGTTGTAAATGCGTTAAAAACTAATGGAAAAACTCGAGAGGATTTACGACTAGCTTTAGAAAGAGTTAATATAGAAAGTCGTCCTTTATGGAAACCGATGCATTTGCAGCCAATTTTTGAATCTTATCCTTATTATGGAAATAAAATTGCTGAAGAATTATTTGAAAACGGATTGTGTTTACCATCGGGTTCAAATTTAACACAAGAAGAAAAAAATAGAATAATTGCTGAAATTCAACAATTTTTTTATTAATTTGCAACACTTTTTGGAAGGCAAAAACTTGAAGTAAATAGATAGTTTGAATGGTATTTTTGTCTAAAATTCATAAAGGAATAATGTGTTTTAAAGTAAAATTACTTTGGAAATAGAAGAAAAAGCAAAAATAAGATCTGTTTTAAGGCAGGTTCTAATGTATAGTTCAAAATCAAATTTTAGTATTAAAAACTTAGGTTATTTGCCTAGGTGGGTTATATTATGTATTGATGTTGTTGCTATTTTTATTTCGGGAGCCTTAACTTATTTCTTGTTTAAAGGAATTGGGTTAAACTATTATAAAGCTCACAATGAAGGATATAAAATCGCTTTATTCTTTATTACTAATGTATTCTTTTTCTGGTGGTTTAAGACGTATTCAGGTATAATTAGACATTCTTCGTTTATTGATGCCATTAAGATTGTTTTTTCCCAAGTTTCTACATTTATTGTTTTAGTAGTTGTTAATTTTACTTTTTCGTTATATTATCATGATAATCTGTTTGTTACAACAGCATTGCTTATAAATATAATATTTTCATTTTGTTTTTTGTTTTTGTATAGAGTATTGGTAAAACAATTTTTTGAAGCTTATTTAAAAGGAATTCAAAACGAAAAACTAGTTAGAGCCATTGTTTACGGATCAGATGCTAATGCAATTTCAGTTTCAAATGCGTTAATTTCCGAAATACCAATGCGATTTAAGTTGCTAGGTTTTATAGATAAACACAATTCAAATACATCAAAAAGAATTCTTGATTTACCTATTTTAAATAAGAAAAAGAAAATTTCAGTATTAATGCGTTCTATGAATGCAGAAGCTTTAATTATTGCTGACAAAGGACTGTCAAAAGAAGAACAAATCGCTATTGTTGATGAGTGTTTAGAATTTAATTTAAAAGTATATACTGTTCCGTTGATATCAGATTGGGAAAATCAAAAAGAGATATCTAAAAAAATAAAGAGTTTTCAAATTGAAGATTTATTGGAGCGAAAACCAATCGTTTTAGATAATAAATTAATTTCATCTCAAATAAAAGGAAAAACTATTTTAATTACTGGAGCTGCTGGATCTATAGGAAGTGAAATCGTAAGACAAATAATAGATTTTAATCCAGAAATTTTAATAATTTTAGATCAAGCAGAAACGCCTTTGCATGATTTAACTTTAGAAATTCAAAAACTAAATTCAAAAACTGAATTAGTTTCAGTTATTGCGGATATAAGAGATTTAGTTCGCTTAGAGCGAGTTTTCGAACTATACGAGCCAAGTTTAGTATACCATGCAGCAGCCTACAAACATGTGCCACTTATGGAAGAAAATCCATCGCAAGCCATATTTGTGAATGTGATGGGAACAAAAAATTTAGCAGATTTATCACTAAAATATAATGTTGAGAAATTTGTTATGGTTTCTACAGATAAAGCAGTAAACCCAAGTAATGTAATGGGAGCGAGTAAGCGAATTGCTGAAAAGTATGTACAATCTTTATATTTTGATAAAAAAAATAATGGTAACCGCACAACAAAATTCATAACTACTCGTTTTGGGAATGTATTGGGTTCGAACGGATCAGTAGTTCCTTTGTTTTCAAAGCAAATTGCTGAGGGAGGACCAATAACAATTACACATCAAGATATTATTCGATATTTTATGACCATTCCGGAAGCTTGTCAGTTAGTACTTGAAGCTGGTGCAATGGGAAAAGGGGGAGAAATTTATATTTTTGATATGGGCAAACCAGTAAAAATATATGATTTAGCAACTAAAATGATTCGGCTAGCTGGATTTACACCTGAGAAGGATATAAAAATAAAAATAGTTGGATTGCGTCCTGGAGAAAAATTATATGAAGAGTTATTAAATGACACTTGTAAAACATTACCAACACATCACGATAAAATTATGGTAGCGCAAGAAGAAATAGATGATTATAATGAAGTTAAAACTGCTATTTTTGATATCGTTGCCGTTTCAAACGGGTACGATAATAATTTAATAGTAACTAAGATGAAAATGCTAATACCAGAATATAAAAGTATGAACTCTACTTTCGAAATTTTAGATAATTAAATAAAAATCAGTGTTTAAATACTTCTAACAAAAAAAGGTGCTTTAAACAGAAAATAAAAAAAATGAAGAACAGAAATTTAATATTATATTTTTTATTAGGACTAAACTTATTATTAATAACGGCTTGTGCCAATAAAAGACAAATCGCATATTACCAAAACCTAGATCAGATTGCTAATCAAGAAAATGCAAATGGTTTCGAGTCTAAAATTCAACCAGATGATTTGTTAATGATTGTTGTTTCGGCACCAGACCCTGAAGCTGCTGCGCCATTTAATCTTGAAATCATTTCGGTGCCCACAGCTATTGGACAAACAACACAAGGGCAAAGACAACAGCAATTATATTTGGTAGATGCAAACGGGCTTATTCAGTTTCCCGTTTTAGGAGAAATAAAAACAGGAGGGCAAACAAAATCGGAAGTTATCAATGTTATTAAAGGCAAACTTAAAAAATATATTAATGACGCTATTGTCAATATGCGTATTGTGAATTTTAAAGTTACCGTTCAAGGGGAGGTGGCAAAACCAGGAATTTTTACTATTGCTAGTGAACGTATTACCTTACCAGAAGCCTTAAGTTTAGCAGGTGATTTAACTATTTACGGAAAGAGAAATAATATTATCTTGGTTAGAGAAGTAAACAATAAAAAAACATTTAATAGAATAGATATTACCAAAGCTGATTTTATCAATTCGCCTTATTATTACTTGTCTCAAAATGATTTACTTTATGTCGAGCCCAATAAAGCCAAATCAAACACTTCAACTGGACTTACCCAAAACGGTCCCATTTGGATTGCAATTGCCTCATTAATATCTTCAGTGGTACTATCAATATTTATAATTAATAAAAACTAAGTTTACTCATGTTAAACAATTCTATAGCTGATTTGGCCGAGGATAATTCTGCGGGTATAAGAGAGCAAATTTTAAAGTACTTGAGCCATTGGAGATGGTTCTTGTTTAGTGTTTTTCTCTTTTTATTTCTTGCTAAATTATACTTGCGATATTCAATCCCAGAATATAAATCGCAAACCACTTTATTAATTAAGAGAGATGATTCAGGGGGTATATCTTCCGAACTTGCTGCTTTTCAGGATTTGTCAATGTTTTCTGGCGCAAAAAGAGATCTTGACGACGAAATAGAGGTTTTGAAATCTAGATCTCTTGTCGAAAAAACAATCAAAGAAGGAAACTTTAATATTTCTTATGTTTTAGAAGGGCGTATAAAATCTTCAGAATCGTATGTAGACAATCCGGTTGAATTTAATTTTATTGAAAAATCAAAAGATTTTTTTACAATAGACACTACAATGTTAGTTAAGAAGATTAATGAAAAGCAATTTGAATTGTTTGCCCAAAATGACAGTTTGATTGGAAAATATAATTTTGGACAAATAATAAAATCTAATCGATTAGGGAATTATTTTGTAAATAATAATAAATCAAAAGAAGGGCATTTCAAGATAATAGTAAACCTTCAGTCAATAAAACATGCTATTGATAATTATAAAGGAGGGCTATATATAAGTCCAATTACAAAACAGACAAATGTTTTAGAAATATCGTATGTAAATAAGGTTAAGGAAAAATCAGAAGATTTCCTAAATAAATTAGTCGAAATTTATAATAGAGATGCCATTTTAGATAAAAATTTGATTTCTGAAAAAACAGCTCAGTTTATAAACGACAGGTTGGGAATAATTACAAGTGAACTAGATGGCGTAGAAAAAGACGTAGAAAAGTATAAAAGAAAAAATAATATTACTGATCTTCCTACTGAAGCCGAATTGTATCTTAAAAATTCTAGTGAATCAAACAAAGAAGAAGTTATTGTAGGCACACAGCTTAAAGTTGTTGGTATCATGATCGATTTCATGAAAAACAACAAGCATGACGACATTATACCTGCAAATATTGTTCCTGATGATAATAATTCATCGGCACTGATTGCAGAATATAATAATTTGGTAATAGAAAGAAACAGAGTGCTTAAAAGCTCTACTCCAGAAAACCCAGTAGTCATTAGAGTTAATGATAAAATAAATTCTTTAAAATTCGGTATTTCTGAAAGTTTAAATAAACTTAAGTCTTCATTAGTTATAAAAAACAATGCTATTACTAATCAAGGAAATATTGTTGGTGGCCGAATATCTCAAATTCCAAGACAAGAAAGAGAGTTTAGAGGAATTTTTAGGCAGCAACAAATTAAAGAAGAATTGTATTTGTATTTGTTTAAAAAGAGGGAAGAAACAGCCATCACTTTAGCCGCAACAGCGCCCATATCTAAAGTTGTAGATTATGCTTATTCTTCTGATGCGCCTATATCACCTAAAAGAAGTCTAATTTATTTAGTCTCTCTAATATTAGGTTTGCTTATTCCTTTTTCGATAATTTATTTATTAGATTTATTGGATACTAAAGTAAAAAACCGTCATGATTTAGATGCTAATTTGACAATTCCATTTATAGGTGATGTACCTCATTCTGATGATAATAACGAAATCATGCAATCGGGTAGCAGAACCAGCTCGGCAGAAGCGATACGTATTGTTAGAACTAATTTAGAATTTGTTTTAAGTAATTTGGAAGCCAATAACAAAGCCAAAACTATATTTTTAACTTCTACTATACCTAAAGAAGGAAAAACATTTATAGCCATTAATCTTGCGGCAACTATCGCCATTTCAGGAAAAAAAGTATTGCTTATAGGTATGGATATTAGAAATCCTAAACTAGACGAATACGTAAAATTACCATCAAGAGGACTCACGAACTTCTTGTCGACAAAAGATTCAGATATTCATGATTTTATTGTAAATCAAAAAGGTTATGAAAATTTCGATATTCTTCCAGCAGGAGTAATTCCGCCAAATCCAGCAGAGTTATTAATGAGTAAAAAAGTTGAGGCAATGTTCGAACAATTAAAATCAGAATACGATTATATAGTTGTAGATACTGCTCCAGTAAGCTTAGTTACAGATACCTTATTAATATCTAAAAATGCTGATGCTTTTGTATATGTTGTTCGTGCTAATTATTTAGAAAAAGAATACTTAAAAACACCAGAAACATTATATAGAGAGAATAAATTACCTAACATGTGTGTCTTGCTAAATGATACAGTCACAAAAAGTGGTCACGGTTACGGTTACGGTTACGGACAAGAAGTAGTTAAGGAACCATGGTACAAAAAAATAGTTACTTTTTCTTTCTTCGGATAAATAAAAAATGAGGCAATTGCCTCATTTTTTATTTAAAAAACTGATTGTTTTTAATTGCTTCTTTCAAAGGTTGTAAATCTTTTAGTAAAACTTTAGCATCAAAAGACTCAATGTGTTTTTTGTGATGCACATCAGAACCTACAAAATCAAACATGCCTTTATTAAGTAGTTTTTTTGCTGCTTCTGTGACATCTTTACCATAATAACCAACAGTCGAGAGTAAATTTAACTGAAATAAACAACCTGCATTTTTTAATTTTAAGTATTGGTCAAAATCATTATGATAAAAAGCATAACGTTCAGGATGTGCTAAAACAGGTTTGTATCCCGCAACTTGCAAATCGAAAATAATATCGTATAGTTGTATAGGAGGATTCAAATACGACATTTCAACAAGTACATAATTGTCTTTTAGAGTCAAAATTTCACCTTTTTGAAACAAAGAAACAAAATGATCATCCATTAAATACTCAGCCGCAGCTGATATAGGTAAATTTATATTTTTATCTTTTAAATTAGAAATTGTTTGAGTTTCAAGAGTTTCAATTTTATCTTTAGTATTGTCCCAAAAACCACTAAAAATATGTGGAGTAGTAATAAATTTTGAAACGCCCATATTTTTTAATTCATTAATTAAAAAAACAGAATCATCAATAGTCTGTGCTCCGTCATCAATGCCAGGCAATAAATGCGAATGTATATCAATGTGACCATCAGGGATTAAATCCTTGAGTATGGCTTTATTTTTATTAAAAAAAAGCATTGTAGATTTGGTTTATGTTTCGATTGCAAAAGTAGTTATAATTGCAATAATTAATATTGAATTAGGCTTAAAATATTTATATTTGTAAACTAGAGTTTGTTATAAAAGAAATTGATTTAGATGATAAAAGAAGAAGAAACGGCAGAAGATTGGGATCTAATTATAAAAGGCTCAACTTCACTTTTTGATATAAATTTTAAAGATATTTGGCGTTACCGTGATTTATTATTCTTATTTGTAAAAAGAGATTTTGTAAGTTTTTATAAGCAAACTATTTTAGGACCACTGTGGTTTTTTATACAACCTATAATGACAACCATAGTTTTTACGTTTGT
>NZ_JAYSSZ010000123.1:0-4130 GCF_043720215.1 Flavobacterium sp.
CAAAACGGGTTACCAATTGGTCGTTAAACCTTGGATCTGGTAAAAGTGGTCTTTTCTTTGCCGCTCTTTTTCTCATGTCTTTTTTTTAATAAAATTCCGTACACACGTTGCACTGCAACGTCTCTATCGTAATTTTAAATTACTTTTTTGCTTCTTTTGGGCGTTTTGCTCCGTACTTAGATCTTCTTTGCGTTCTTCCCGCCACACCTGATGTATCAAGTGCACCACGAACGATGTGGTATCTTACTCCTGGCAAATCTTTTACCCTTCCACCCCTAACTAATACTATCGAGTGCTCTTGTAGATTGTGTCCTTCTCCAGGGATGTAGGCATTTACTTCGTTACCATTTGTCAAACGTACACGCGCTACTTTACGCATTGCAGAGTTTGGTTTTTTTGGAGTCGTAGTGTAAACACGCGTACAAACACCTCTTCTTTGAGGACAAGAATCTAGGGCAACCGATTTAGACTTCTTAGTCATTTTGGTTCTTCCTATTCTTACTAATTGTTGAATTGTTGGCATAATTAAATACTAAAAATTACTTGTTTATAAAATTCCCGCTTTTTACGGGGTTGCAAATGTACAAATATTTTTTAACGAAACAAATCATAATTCATTAATTTTCAATGTTATTATTATACATTTGAGTTTTAATACGAAACACCGTGTTTTTTCGTTACTTTAAATAAAAAAATAATTTGAAATTTCTTTTTTCTATTCTTACCCTCTTCATTTGTCAAAACATTTTGGCACAAAATTCTTATTTGCAAATAAAAGGAACCAACGAAAGTGAAAACAAAACAATCGATTCTCTAACTTATGTTAAGAAACATGCAAATACAAAATCACTTATTGATGAAGTAAATTTATTTTCTGATAAATTATTAAAAAATGGTTATTTGACTTCTAAACATGATGAAGTTATTAAAGTAAATGATTCTACATTTCTATTTAATTACAACATTGGATTAAAAAACAAATTTATACATATATATATAGGTGAAAATTTTGAATTATTAAATTTAAAAAATGACACATTAAAAATATCACTTTCCGAAACCGAAAATTTCATGAATACAACTTTGCTTATATTAGAAAAGAAAGGATATTCGCTAGCGAAGTTGCAACTGATTAATTTTAAGAAAGAAAACAACGAACTTTTTGCTGATTTGAGTTTAGCAGCAGAAAAAATCAGAACACTCGATGATATTGTAATTAATGGTTACGATAAATTTCCCGCAGGTCACAAAAAACAAATTAAAAGATTATACCGAAACAAAGTCTTTAACCAAGAAAATTTAAAGAAAATATATACCGATTTTGGAAAGTTGCGATTTGTAAGCCAACCGAAATATCCCGAAATTTTGTTTACCAAAGATTCTACAAAAGTTTACGTGTATCTCGAAAAAGCAAAACCAAACACTTTTGATGGTTTTATAGGATTCACAAATGATGAAAATAAAAAACTGATTGTAAACGGTTATCTCGACCTGCAATTGCAAAATATTTTAAACGGTGGTGAAAAAATTTCTCTTTATTGGAAAAGCGACGGAAAGAATCAAAAAACCTTCAATGGTGCGATTGAAATTCCTTATATTTTTAAAAGTCCATTGGGATTGAAAGCACAATTAAATATTTTTAAGCAAGATAGTTTGTTTCAAAACACACAAACAGCAATCGATTTGGGTTATTATTTTAATTACAATACCAAAGTTTATTTAGGTTATCAAAGTGCTGAATCTAGCGATATTCAAAATACAAATAGCAGCACAATAAGCGATTTTAAAAATTCATTTATTACCACACATTTAGATTTTTCGGTTTACAATCCAGACGATTATTTATTTCCTGATAAAACCCAAATTTATTTTAAGCTTGGGACTGGAAAAAGAGATTTAGAACTCAGTAGTAGCAATCAGTTTTTTGGCACATTAAATCTGAGTCATAATTTTTATTTGAACAAAAAAAACATCATTAACATAAGAAGTTTGAATCATTATTTAAAAAGTGATTCTTATATTATTAATGAGTTGCATCGTTTTGGCGGCATAAATTCCATAAGAGGTTTTAACGAAAACAGCTTACAGGGCAATACTTTTACTTCGATTTTGACAGAATATCGATATGTTGCTAATTCTAATATTTACATCCATTCGATTATCGATTACGGTTATTACCAAGACAAATCATCTAATACATCTAACAGTTTAGTTGGATTGGGTTTCGGGTTTGGATTACTAACAAAAAATGGTCTTTTCAATTTAGTATATGCTAACGGAAGCACGAAAGAACAAGCTATTAAGTTATCGAATTCGATAGTTCATATTAGTTTTAAAGCAAGATTTTAAAATAGACTTCTTAGATAATTAGACTACTTAGATTATTAGACTTTATGGTTCTTTTAGGAATCAAGCTATATATAAAAGCTAAGAATCTATTTTTTCAATACCAACAATTACAAATTCAAATACATTTTAAAGTCTAAGCAATCTAATAATCTAAGTAGTCTAAAAATCTAAAAAAAAACTATCTTTGCACCATGGAAAAAGAAAACCAAATATTTGGAATACGTGCGATTATCGAAGCTATAAATGCTAAAAAAGAAATTGATAAAGTCTTTATACAAAGCGATGCACAAAGTGAATTGATGCAAGAATTACAAAAATTGATGAAAAAAAATAGCATCAATTTTTCGTATGTCCCTGTCGAAAAATTAAACAGACTAACTCCTAACAACCATCAAGGTGCTGTCGCAACCATTGCTCCTATTACGTTTCAGGATTTAGAAAAACTAATAGATACCGTTGTAGAAAGCGGCAAAAAACCATTGTTTTTAATCTTAGACCAATTGTCTGATGCTAGAAATTTTGGTGCTATTATTCGTACTGCAGAATGTACTGGTGTCGATGGAATTATTGTGCAAAAACAAGGTTCAGCTCCTGTAAACGGAGATACTGTAAAAACGTCTGCTGGTGCTGTTTTTAATGTGCCTATTTGCAAAGTTGATCATATAAAAGATGCTGTTTTCTTACTACAAGCTTCTGGTATAAAAATCGTTGCAGCTACCGAAAAAACCGAAAGCAATATTTATGATATTTCACTAAACGAAGGCGTTGCCATCATTATGGGAAGCGAAGATCGTGGTGTAAATCCGTCTGTTTTAAAAATTGTAGATGAGAAAGCGAAGTTACCTATGTTTGGAAGTATTGGTTCACTAAATGTTTCTGTTGCTTGTGGTGCTTTTTTGTATGAAACGGTGAGGCAGAGAGGATAATATTTATCTTTTAAAAAAAGCAGGATTTATTACATTATCCTGCTTTTTAATAAACTTATAATTTCTTCTTTTTCTTGAATTACTTTTTCATATAATTCAACAACTTTATTAAGGTTATCTGTATTTGATATAGTTTGATTTTCAATATACCCACTTTGATTATTAGGTTTGTGAATATAAAAAATATTTTTATCATTAGATATTAAATCCGTTATTTTTAAGTCTAAAGCATCAGCTAAAACAGGAATTTTATCCCAGTCTAAAAAAGTACTATTACTTTCAAATCTAGAATATTTAGACTGAGAAATATTTAGCATCTCCGCCATTTTTTCTTGTGATAACCCTTTGTTTTCTCTTGCCTTTTTAACTTTCGCTCCAATTTCCATATCAAATATTTTTTGTAAATATAATTAATTCATATTTGAATTAAAAATATTCATATTTGAATAACAATTTATTCTATTGAAACTTTTCTTTGCATCAATAATTTTAAAACAAACTATTCATGAATTTATTTAGCAAAAAAAGTGCTTTATTGACTATTTCAATATTTAGTGCTACTTTTTTAATGAGTTTTAATCAAAACGAAACGAACTACGGAAAAGTAACTGAGGTGAGCATTAGTGAGAATGTTATTTCAGAAAATCAAAAACCTACAATTACAGGATTAGTCAGAGTAGCTGCAAGAGCTGCGGTTAATGCTATCGCACACATGACCCCAGAACTTGAACAGATGTCATACACGCTAATGGGCGTAAAAGCTCCAGATGATATTGAAGGGTCAAAAAATGAAAAACTTACTAATTTAGATTAAATAAATTAATGTATCGATATATTTTCTCAACCCTGATCTCA
>NZ_JAYSSZ010000124.1:0-11868 GCF_043720215.1 Flavobacterium sp.
AAATTATTTTTTGGCTTAATAAATTGTTCAACTTCTATCCTGATAATAATATTCTTATTTTTGTGGAAATTAAAAACAGCTCTTTTTAAGGAGTGACTATTTAGAGTTGGCAATATTCTTAATCATTCCATCAAAAATAAAAAAATGAAAAGGAATCATACTGTACCAATACACTCGACCTAGAATTCCTTTTGGTCTAAAGGTTGCAATTTGGTGTAAAATATTATTTTCATCAATTCGAAACTCTAGCCAAGCCTCACCAGGAACTCGCATTTCGGCAAATAGAAGCAATCTTTTCCCTTCTTTATCAGCTAGTAAAACTCGCCAAAAATCTAGTGAATCACCGTTGTCTAAATGTGTTGGACTTGTTCTGCCACGTCGTAAGCCAACTCCTCCGAAAAGTTTATCTATAAATCCTCTTAATTTCCACATCCAATTTCCATAATACCAACCTTTATCTCCTCCAATTGACCATATATTTTCAATAACTTGTTCTGAATCAGTAATTTTAATTTTTTTACTGTCTTTTAAACATCCAAAATTGGGTACTTGTATATAGTTTGAAAAATTGTTTTTGAATTCACTACTAGACAAACTATCTTTCCAACTCGAAATCACCAAGTTTTGTTCTATTTTTTCAAATGCTAATTTTATCGCATCAACATAAGAGATGGTTTTTATATTAAGTATTTTTTGTAATCTATTGTCGCTACAAATCACTTCAACCTTCATGCTGTCAACTAAATTCATAGCTAACTTATATGATGTAGAAGTTACAAAATATAACCAATACGAAGAAAGTTTTGGTGTCATAACAGGAATTGTCCAAATAGCTAGTTTGATTTGTCGTGTTTTGGCATATAATTGCATCATTTGCTTGTAGGTAATAACATTAGGGCCACCAATGTCAAATGATTCATTAAAACATTCTTTTTTATTTTGAACTCCAATTAAAAATTGAATTACATCTCGAATGGCTATGGGTTGTGTTTTGGTTAAAACCCATTTTGGCGTTATCATTAAAGGTAGCTTTTCGCATAAATCTCTTATTATTTCAAAAGAAGAACTTCCAGAGCCTACAATTATTCCGGCTTTAAGTACGGTAAGTTTTGGCACACCTGAGCTTAATATTTTTTCTACATTATTTCTAGAGAGCATGTGCTTGGAAAGGTTAGGGTCATTAACAATTCCGCTCAAATATATCACTTGTTTAATGTTCATGTGATTGGAGTATTTGTTAAAATTTTTCGCAGCAATAGCTTCCATTTTATCAAATGAACTGGTTGAACTTGACATTGAATGAATTAAGAAATAACTAATATCAATTCCTTCTGGACATTTTTTAAAATCTACATCATCTAGAAAATCTACTTCCCAAGTGCTAACTCTATTTAAAGTAGTTGCATCTAGTCCCAATCGAGTTTTATCGCGAACACAACAAACTACTTCATGACCTTGCCTCAATAATTCTGGTAACAAACGTTTTCCAATATATCCATTTGCTCCTGTTAATAGAATTTTCATAGTACAAAAGTTTTAATTTATTAAAGCCATAATTTTCTAAACTCCTTATTTTTATCATATTCACTGGCTTGTTTTTCAATATTAAAATAGCGGTGTCCTCTTGGATCATTGCCAACGCCAGCCAAATATGCCCAGTTCCCCCAATTGCTGCATACATCATAATCGATTAACTGTTCCTCAAAATAGGCAGCTCCAAAACGCCAGTCCATATTCAATTCATTACAAAAAAAACTGGCTACATTTTGTCGTCCACGATTGCTCATAAAACCTGTAAGTTTCAATTCGAGCATATTAGCATTTATAAAATCGGAAGTAGTTTTACCATTTATCCACTGAGATAGCAATTTATTATTTAATGATTTTGAATTTATTTTTTCGGTTTTTATACCAGAATACAAGAAAAACTTGGTTTGGTGTTTTTTGAACATAAATCTAAAGAAATCGCGCCAAAGCAATTCGAAAACTAACCAATATGTTGATTCGTTTGCGCCAAATTGAAATTCATATTTTTTAATTTCATTGTAAATAAATCTAGGAGAAATACAGCCCAAAGACAACCAAGCAGAAAATTTAGATGAATAATCTGCTCCAATCATTCCGTTTCGAGTTTCTTTATAAATAGAAAGGTTTTTTGTTTCAAAAAAATAATGGTTTAATCTATTCATTGCTTCAGTTTCTCCACCTTTGAATTTAATGGCAGCACGAGAATCGATTGCGGAAAATTCTAAATCTAATGTTTTTAAAGTTGGCAAATTTAGAGATGGAATTGATGGCGAATTTATTTTTACGGGTTTCTTGAAAACAGCTCTAATTGTAGCATCTTGTTCGGTTTTTTTTCTAAAATTGGTAAAAACATCCGGAATGTTTTTAATAGAAAAAGGTAAATCTTCAGCATGATATAATGTGCTGGTACTAAAAGTTTCTAGTTCGCAACGCAATTTAAATAATTCGTCTTGAACTAATTTTTCGGTTCTTTTTTCTTCGTAAGCGACTTCGCGTTTGGCAAAAACTTTTTGAACTTTATATTCTTGAACAATTTTCGGAATTTCAATTTCTGGTTTTCCTTTCACAATCAACAATCCAGAACCAATATCTCGTAAATTATTATCTAAATCTTGTAATGATTCCAACAAAAATTGTGTTCTAAAACTCCCTGTTTTTTTGAAGCCATATTTGGTGGTTTCAAAATGCGAATCATCAAAACAATACACAGGAATTATTTGTTCGCTTTGCAAAATAGCTTTGATAAGTGTTTCGTTATCTTCTACTCGTAAATCGGTTTTAAACCAAACTATTGCTGTCTTAATCATAATTCATTAATTTTTTTTAAATAATAATCGGCTTGTTGTAACAACGCTGCTTTGTCATCAGGTTTCATTTTTCGCCAAACATTGTACATCATTCCAATTCTCGGATTTTTTCCTAATTTATCTTCGTTTTTATCGTAGAAATTCCAATATAAACTATTAAAAGGACAAGCTTTTTCTCCGGTTTTCACTGCTTTTTTATAGAAACAACTTCCGCAATAATGACTCATTTTATCTATATACGAAGCAGAACTAACATATGGTTTTGTACCTACAATTCCGCCATCGGCAAATTGACTCATACCACGTGTATTCGTAATTTCTACCCATTCAATCGCATCAATATAAATGCCTAAATACCAAGCGTCCACTTCATCAGGATGCACTCCGGCTAAAAGCGCGAAATTTCCAGTTACCATTAAACGTTGAATGTGATGGGCGTAAGCGTAATTTAAAGATTGATTTATGGCATCTTTTAAGCAATTCATTTTTGTTTTTCCTGTCCAAAACCAATCGGGTAATTTATTTTCATGGTTGAAAAAATTCATGGTGGCGTAATTTGGCATTTTGTTCCAATAAATACCTCGCATGTATTCGCGCCAGCCAATAATTTGTCTAACAAAACCTTCGAGTTGATTGTAGGCAATTTCTTCTGGACGCTTTTCCCATTCTTCGATGGCTCGATTAATAACTTCTAAAGGAGAAATCAGTTTCACATTCATAGAAAACGAAAGTCTAGCATGATATAACGACCATTCATTAGGTGTCATTGCATCTTGATAACTTCCAAAGAGTGACAAACATTCCGTCACAAAAAAATCTAATAATTCTACTGATTGCGATCTAGTTGTTGGCCAAACAAAGTTTTTCGTATCAATAGTTCCAATAGTTTTGATATCGGTTTTATGGATTTCAGCCACAATTTCTGAAACATCAATATTAAAAACTAATGGCGATGTTGGTTTATGATCTTTGGGTAATTTTTTTCTATTTTCTCCGTCATAATTCCATTTTCCGGTCAAGGGTTTATCACCTTGCATTAAAACATTGTGCTTTTTTCGCATCATGTGATAGAAACTTTCCATCAGAAATTTTTTTTTGCCTTCGAAAAAATCACCAAGTTCATTTCTAGAACTCATAAAATGTTCTGAATCGACAACAGAAGTTGAAACAGAAAGTGTTTGACAAAAGTTTTTCAACAATTCGTCTAAACGATATTCATCTGGTAATTGGTATTCGAAATGGGTAAAATCTTCTTTATCAATAAGTTGTTTCAGGTTTTTGTCAAACGCTTGTAAATTAGTTGATTCGTTTAAATGGAAATAAATGACTTGATGGTTTTCCTGTTTTAATTCGGAAGCGAAATTTCTCATAGCGGAAAAAAACCCAGCTATTTTTTGAATATGATGCGTGGCATAATCGGTTTCAGAACGAATTTCCATTAGTACATACAAAATGGAATCATTAGGAGTTTGAAACCAAGAATGATTTATATTTAATTGATCGCCGAGAATTAATCGTAAAGTTTTTGACATTTTATTTATTGCTTCTGCATTTATCACTACAATATTTTACTTCATCCCAAACGGTTGACCATTTTTTGCGCCAAGCGAAAGGTTTTTGGCAAACTAGACAAATTTTATTGGGTAGGTTTTGTTTTTTTACTCCTCGCATTTTTGAATTTATTAGGATTGGTTACATGCTTTTGTAAAATTCTTTTTCCTTCTTCCTTGACTTCATCTTTTTTGCGAAAACTCCATACGATATCACTTGCATATTTTCTGGTTTCTTCAACGTTTACAATTGGATCTGGATAATCTTTTCCTATTTTACAATTATAAAATTGTTGTTCCATGTCGTTCATTTTCCAAGGTTCGTGTAATAATGAAACTGGAATTTCAGCTAATTCTGGTAACCATTGTTTTATGAAAATTCCTTCCGAGTCGTGTTCTTCTGAGTTTTTTATCGGATTATAAATCCGGATTGTATTAATTCCCGTTGTGCCAGATTGCATTTGAATTTGTGGATAATGAATTCCGGGTTCGTAATCTAAAAATTGTCGAGCTAAAAAATGCAGTTCTCGCCAATCTTGCCATAAATTGAAGGTAAAAAAAGAAACCACCATCGCTCGCATTCTAAAATTGATATAACCCGTTGCTGCCAAACATCGCATGCAGGCATCTACAATAGGAACGCCAGTTTTACCTTCTTGCCAAGCTTTTATGTAGGTTTCATTTTTTGGTTTTATTAACGCATTGTATGCTTTATTTACGTTTTCAAATTCCATTTGGCATTCGTCTTCAAATTTTTGCATAAAATGGCAATGCCAATGTAATCTGGAAACAAAATTTAGAATAGCTCGTTTGTTTTTCGAAGTTTCATAATGCTGATTGGTATATTGATAAACCATTCGCATACTGATATTCCCGTAAGCTAAATACGGAGATAATCGGCTACAACCTTTTCTACTTAATGCTGGTTTTGAAATGTGTTTGCTATAATTAACGTAACGCTCTTTAACGAAACTATCTAAATAACGCCAAGCTAAAGTCTCACCGCCTTGCTGAAAGTTTTTGTTGTGAGTGGTAATTTCAGTTTGTAATGTTTTACCTCTTATTGATTCATAAAAATCAGGTTTTAATTGAACTAGATTTAAATCGGATTCTTTTATTATTTTTGGTGAAGCACGCATCACATCTTCCCAACGTTTATCCCAATTTTGTCGTGATTTTAGTTTTCTAATTACACCATGCATTTGAAATTCTTTCCAGACAATATTGTTTTTTTGAAAAAACTCTTGCATTTCAATATCTCTATCGAATGTGATTTTATTACCAATTTCTTGATGTGAAAAAATGGTTTTTACTTCGAAGTTTTTGATAATTTCTGAAAACACGAATGCTGCTTCGTTATGAAAAAAATAGATATTATTATTTGATGGATTTAATTTATTTTGTAATTCTTGAATCGATTCGTAAATAAATCGCCAATGACGCACATCGGCATCATCATACTTCATAACCGAGTGTTCAAAAATATAAATCAACAACAAAGGTAAACCAGATTGGTGTGCTTGAAACAATGCTTCGTTATCAGTGAAACGTAAGTCTCGTTTAAACCAAACAATATTGATTGCTTTTTTATTCAAAATTTAAATTATAGATGTAATTATCTCGTCAGGTTTTGCATAACTCAATCGGTCTAATTTGGTGGTTTTGTGATAACTATCCAAACCAGAACATGTTATGGTATTTGCTTTTTCTAAATCTAAAAACCCGTCTTCATTCAGGCAGTTTTGAGGAAAATAAACTTCTTTAATTTCTCCAATAATCATAATGGTATTATTGATGGTGATTTCTATTTTTTCTTTAAATTCAACGCCAAGCTGTATGTTACTTTCTTTTACAAAAGGTGCTTTAAAATTATTTTTATATTCTGATTGTAATCCTGTTATATCAAATTCGGAAATATCAGAATCGTATCTAGCCGAAGTTTGATGTGCTTGTTTATAAATATTTTCGTTAATATGATTGATGGTATAAAAACCAGTTTCTAGAATATTTCTTAATGTATCACGTTCTGGCGGACTTGGACGAAAAACCACCGCAATTAATGGGGGATTAGCACCAATATGAAAAATAGAACTGAAAATTGCCAAATTAGTTTGCCCGTTATTATTTGTAGTTCCTAGCAACGAAACACTTTTAAAACCTCCTAAACTATTAATAAAATGAACACGTTCTTGTTTTTTCATGTTCATTATCTCTGAAGAAGAAATATATTTTTGCATTGTATTTTTGATGTTAGAGAGAATTAGGTAAAAATTTCATTTTTTTAAGAAAAAAAGTTATCTTTTTGATTTAAGATCAACCACTTTTTATCACTATTTAATTTGAAAGTAGCAATATGTTCTTTATTCCATTCTTGTGGAGAAATTAAGGATAAAAAATTGACACCGTCATGACCAGTATACAAATGGTAAATTTCGCCAATAACGGGTTCAAAGGAAAATTTTGCATTATATACTAATTCATTCCATTCGTATTCTTCCATTAATTTTTGATATTGTAACTTGAGTTCGTTAAACTTGTTTTCAAACTCTTTGTTTACATTGTGTATGCTTCTATTTTTCCAAGCTACAACATCATCTGTTTTAATTACTGGTGCGCCAACTGTTGTTGCGTAAGGTAAAATATTAGCGTGATATCCTTTTTCTTCAGAAAAAACTACATTATCAGGTATTTCTTTTTCCATTTTACTTTATTTTTTTATCGCTTAGATATTTTATTATTAGAAATAGTTCTTTGCAGTTTGCATTTGAAACGGTCAATTCCTTCAACACGTTTGGCAAGATGCTTGGTTTTGCAATTCTCAACACGCTTTCGCCAAAGTTTGTAACTAGAAAATTTTAGTTCTTTTTTCATTAAAGCCTTTACATTGGCTTCTGCTAAACCAAATTGAAATTTTATAGCATCAAAAGGAGTTCGGTCTTCCCATGCCATTTCTATTATTCTGTCAATTGCAATGTCGTCTAATTCTTTTTTTTGTGTAATCGGCATTATTTTGTTTAATTAAAATTAAATAAAGTTAAACAAAGTTAAACAATTTAATTTGGAATTCAATTAAGTATCGTGAATAAAAAAATCCGTTACTTAATTTTAAGTAACGGATTTTGAAAATATCAGGTGGTTTTCTTAAAAAAGTAAAGCCACTTGTTCGTTTACAAACTCTAAAAAGCGTTCGTCTTTTTCTGTAAACGGATCGATAATATTAGAATCGATATCTATTTGGCCGATATTTTTTCCATCAACAAATAATGGAACTACAATTTCCGATTTTACGGTAAAACTACAAGCAATATAGTTGTCTTGTGCCGCAACATCTGGTACAACAAAATTCTCGTTAGAAACCGCTACTTGTCCGCAGATTCCTTTCCCAAATGGGATTACAGTATGATCTGTAGCCGCACCAACATATGGGCCAAGATGTAAGGTTTTTGTTTCGTGATTAGCAAAGTAAAAACCAACCCAAGTGTAGTATGTGATATTTGCTTCAAGCAACTCGCAAACTTTGAGTAATTTTTCATCTCTAGAAAGTGATGTATTTATGGTGATTTCAATTACTTTTGGTTTTAATGCTTCGAAAGTCATATTTTCTAAATTTTCTGCAAAAGTATTTAAAGCTGGTTCTAATTTTTATATAAATTTGTTAAAATTTCTATTTTGAAAAAATATTTTATTCAATACAAACCATTTTTGCTTTTTCTAGGGAAGTTTTTCTTGGCGTATTTTGTATTTACTCTTATTTATAGAATTTATATAGGAACTTCTTGTGATGATTGTATAGATGGAATAACTGAAAACGTTTCAGTATTAACAGGGAAATTTTCAAATTTAATAGGCATAAAGTTGTCAGTTGTTAGCGATTACATGCATTATAATATTGTTTACAACAATAAGATTGCCGCCACAATTATTGAAGGTTGTAATGCGATTAGCGTTATTATTTTATTCATTTCGTTTGTAGTTGCCTTTTCGGGAAAGCTAAAACAAACATTGGTTTTTATTTTAGGCGGAAGTTTATTTATTTATGTTCTAAATATATTTAGAATAATAATTTTAAGTATTTTAATGTATTATTATCCAGAGCAAGAACATATTTTGCATGGTGTAATTTTTCCGCTAATAATTTATGGAGCCGTCTTTATTTTGTGGGTAATTTGGGTTAATAAATTTTCGAAATATGCTTCAAAAGTTACTAAATAACAAAATTAACATCATACAACTTATTTTCCTTATTGGATTATTGGTATTAGTTCGTGCTTTCGAAAACGACTTGTTTTATGATCCATTTCTGAATTATTTTAAAGAAGAAAACACTACAGTTTATCCTGAAATAAAATCTTTCAATATTTTTATTAGTTTGTTTTTTAGATATTTTATCAATACAGTAATTTCGTTGGCTATATTGTATGTTATTTTTAAAGATTTGAGTTTGATTAAATTCGTCTCTGTTTTATACCTATTGTTTTTCGTTCTATTGATAATTGGTTTTTATATTCTTTTAAATTTTTTCGACGAAAGCCAAAAAATGTCACTTTTTTATATCAGAAGGTTTATTATTCAACCTATTTTTATTTTGCTTTTTATACCTGGTTTTTATTTTCAGAGAGAATCAGAAAAAAAATAACAAATCATTAGTATTTGTCCTTTAATTAATTGTGTAACTTTGCGAAGTGAAAATTACAAAACACATCAGTATTTTATTAGCAGTGCTATTATTGGTTTCCAATATTGGGTTTGCTTTTAACGTGCATTATTGTGGAGATGAAATTGCTTCGGTTTCTATAGATGACCCGTTTTTCAAACAAAATCCAGAAGATGATTGTTGCGGAATTGCTGAAAAAAAATCGAATTGTTGTAACGATAAAGTTATTAAATTCGATAAAAAATCAGACAATTCGATTGTAAAAATAGTTAGTTTTCAAACTGATATTCCTTTTGTTTTTCAAGAATGGAAGCCTATTATTTTTGGTGAAAAACCTGTTTTCGAAAATTGCAAAATAGTTTCTTATACCTGCAATGCAAATGCTTCGCCCATTTTTATGCGGAATTGCCAACTCATTTTCTACGCCTAATTTTAATGTTTAACTCGAATTAATCGAATTTTAAACATTAAAATAATTTACAATGAAAAAAACAATTTTGTTTTTTGTTGTTTTATCTTCGTTTTCCATTTTTGCGCAAGACACTTTACAAGCTGTAAAAATAGAAGCAGGACGGAAAAAACTTCAAAAATCATTACTCAAAACGACCAATACAACGGTTTTGTCTAGCCACGAATTGCTAAAAGCTGCTTGTTGTAACCTCGCCGAAAGTTTCGAAACAAACCCATCAATCGATGTCAATTTTTCCGATGCTTTAACAGGAACAAAGCAAATAAAAATGCTGGGACTTACAAGTCCCTATTTATTAATTACCGAAGAAAACATTCCTTCTGTTCGTGGTGCTTCGCAAGCTTACGGATTGTCATTTACGCCTGGAACTTGGGTAGAAAGTATTCAAATAACAAAAGGTGCAGGAAGCGTAATTAATGGATACGAAAGTATTTCTGGACAAATAAATACCGAATTACTTAAGCCAATAAAGGACATTCCGTTTTTTCTGAATGTATATGGTTCTTCGGATTCTAGAATGGAAATAAATGCACATCTCAACAAGAAATTTTCTGATAAATGGGCAACTAGTTTGTTTATTCATGGCAATAATAGATTGTCGAAAAATGACATGAACGACGACGGATTTTTAGATAACCCATTAGCAAATCAGATTAATGTTCTGAATCGTTGGCAATATACCAATGCCGAAAAAGGTTGGGTTAGTTTTTTAAATTTCCGCTATATGAATGATGAAAAGCAAACTGGTCAAATCGATTTCAATTCAAATACTGATAAATTAACGACCAATTCTTGGGGTTCTGAAATAAATACGCAGCGTTTCGATTTCTCATCAAAAATTGGATATGTTTGGCCTGAAATGCCTTTTCAAAGTATCGGTTTTCAGAATGCTTATAATTCACATAATCAAGAGTCTTATTTTGGTTTGACACAATACAATATCAAACAAAATAGTTTTTATTCGAACCTGATTTTCAATTCGATAATTAGCAATACGATGAATAAATTTTCTGCGGGTTTAAATTTTACTTCCGATGAATATCAGGAGTTTGTAAATGCAAATGATTACAGTCGCAATGATAATTCGCTGGGTACTTTCTTCGAATATACTTATGATAACACGGACAATTTTAGCGTTATTTTGGGTGGAAGATTAGATTATCAGAACCGACTCGGGTTTTTTGCAACGCCAAGACTTCATGCAAGATATAATCCATGGAAAGACGGTGTTTTGCGTTTTTCTGCAGGAAGAGGAAAACGTTCGGCTAATATTTTTGCCGAAAACCAACAACTTTTTGGGAGTTCTAGGAATTTTAATATTTTGGATAATTCAGGAAAAATTTATGGTTTGAATCCTGAAATTGCATGGAATTATGGTGCTGGTTTTTTACAGAAATTTAAAATTTTCACAAAAAGTGCTGATGTTTCTATCGATTTCTATAGAACCGATTTTCAGAATCAAGTTGTGGTCGATTTGTTTCAAAGCGCACAACAAGTCGATTTTTATAATTTGAAAGGAAAATCTTTTGCTAACAGTTTGCAATTTGAATTTAATCTAGAAATTATAAAACATTTAAATTTAAGAACATCCTATAAGTTTTATGATAATAAAACCGATTATAATTCGGGTGCTTTTCAGCGACCATTGCAAGCGCAACAACGCTTTTTTGGAAACTTAGAATTTGAAACACATATTAAAGAAAAAGGGCAACAATGGAAATTTGATTATACTTTCAACTGGATTGGAAAACAACAATTGCCAAACACAACAACAAACCCTATTCAGGATAGATTGTCTGATTTTTCTAAATCGTATTCGTTGATGAATGCCCAAATTACAAGAACTTTTTCTTCGAGATTTGAAATGTATGTTGGTGGCGAAAATATGGGTAATTACAAACAGGAAAAAGCTATTTTAGGTGCAGACAATCCTTTTGGAACAAGTTTTGATAGTAGTATTGTATATGCTCCAGTTTTTGGTCAAATGTATTATGCAGGTTTACGATTTAAGGTTAAATAATTAATTATCAAACTCAGTTTATACTGCTTGTCAGACTGAGCTTCTCGAAGTCAATAAAAAAAAATAAAATAAAAATGAAAAACATAATTATAATACTATTAGTTTCTTTTCTTGGATTTTCTATGAATGCACAAGAAGTAAAAAATAATAAAAATGCCAAATATAGTTTTGAAGTAAATGGCAATTGCGAAATGTGTCAGAAGCGAATTCAGAAAGCTGCCTTAAGTGTTTCGGGTGTAAAATCTGTTTTATGGAATATAGAAACGCACCAATTGAATTTGATTCTAAATGAACAAAAAGCATCGGTTATTGATGTCAAGAAAGCCATTGCAAAAGTAGGT
>NZ_JAYSSZ010000125.1:0-4128 GCF_043720215.1 Flavobacterium sp.
TAAATTGTCGTAAAGACGAAAGTAATAAAATCTAAAGCCTTGAGAAATTAATTTTTTTCAAGGCTTTTTTGTAATATAAAAGAAAGTTAGAAAAAACAAAGACTTTAGACCTTACAACTTTCAAACATTCAACATAAATATTGTTAATTTTCTTATAATTATAATGCAAACTGCAAAATATCTCGCAATGAATAATTACATTAGCCCAACAAATTTTTAGCATGAGAAATTTTACCGTTTTATTTATATTTTTTGTTTCATTTTCGGCAATTTCGCAAGAAACGATTATTTCTGGTACTGTCATAAACGACAATACTTTATTGCCTTTATGGAATATTAATGTGGTAAACATTAATTTAGTAAAAGGTGCTGTGACTGATGCCAGAGGAAACTTTCAAATTCCAGCAAATGTAAATGATGTATTGCTAGTTTCTAGTTTAGGATTTCAATCTATCGAAGTAAAAGTAACAAACGACTGGATAAAAAATAACTCTAACCGAATTCATCTTACCGAAAAAGCATACGCACTCGAAGAAGTTGTTATACCGCCATATGACTTGACTGGTTATCTTGAAATTGATTCAAAATTAATTCCTGAAAAAGAAAATTATTGGTACAACATCTCTGGTTTAACCAGTAGATACGAAGCTGGCGAAAGTTCTCCTGGCGCTTTTGGAAGAGTGATGGGATCTTTATTTAATCCTGCTGATATGCTATATAATTTCTTTGGCAAAAAACCAAAAGAACTTAAAAAACTTAAAGAACTTAAAAAAGATGATAATTTAAGAAGTTTACTACAAACCAAATATGACAGACAAACTATCTACTTACTTTTAGATATAGATAAAAAAGAATTAGCTGAAATTCTAGAACGTTGTAGTTATTCCGCAACTTTTGCCGAAACTGCAAACGATTTACAAATCCTTGACGCTATAAATGGTTGTTATGAGGAATATAAGGTTTTGAAGAAAAAATAATTTCAATTGAATTATTCTTTAGGATTTTCTATATAATATCGTTCCTCGATTCTCTTAATATCTTTGATAGAATTTTTTGCCCAAGCCAATCTTTTTACTAAAATTTCTTCTTCTGATAAATGCCAATTTACATCAGTCTTTCGTAATCTTTCAGTCAAATTTTGCAAAATAATAGCCGCCGAAACCGAAATATTTAAACTTTCGGTAAAACCAACCATTGGTATTTTTAGAAAACCATCGGCTTTTTGCAGAATCTCTTCTGATAATCCGTCACGTTCGGTTCCAAAAAATAAAGCACTTGGTTTCGAAATATCAAAATCATCTAGCAAACAATCATTTTCGTGTGGTGTGGTGGCAATGATTTTATATCCCTTCTTTTTTAAAGTTTCTATACAATTCGAAACACTATCAAAAGTATTAATATCGACCCATTTCTGAGCGCCCATCGCAATTTCTTTGTCAATACTTTTTCCGTAACGTTCCTCGATTACATTGAGCTCCTGAATACCAAAAACCTCGCAACTACGCATTACTGCACTAGTGTTATGCATCTGAAAAACATCTTCGACAGCGACCGTAAAATGATTCGTTCTATTGTCTAAAACTTTCAAGAATTTTTCTTTTCTGTTTTCTGTTAAAATGTTTTCAAGAAAATTCAGATATTCAATATCAATCATTGTAAATTGTTTTTGGCAAAAATACTAAAAAAGACTAGTTTTATATCCTAACTAAATCATGCAAATGAAAAAGAAATTAGTGTTCTAACAGGCGCAGGAATTTCTGCCGAAAGTGGCATCAAAACTTTTCGTGACAGTGACGGACTCTGGGAAGGACATAATGTTATGGATGTAGCAACGCCAGAAGGTTGGCGGAAAAATCCAACATTGGTACTTGATTTTTACAATCAGAGACGAAAACAATTGCAAGAAGTGAAACCCAATTTAGGTCATCAGATTTTAGTTGAGTTAGAAGCTGATTTTGAAGTACGAATCATTACTCAAAATGTTGATGATTTACACGAAAGAGCAGGAAGTTCGAATGTTTTACATCTTCATGGTGAATTATTAAAAGTGCGAAGTACAAAAGATAATAACTACATTCTCGATTGGAAAAACGATTTGAATTTAGGAGATTTAGATGAAAATAAAAACCAACTTCGTCCTCACATCGTTTGGTTTGGTGAAGATGTTCCAGCGATAGAAAATGCGGTTGAAATAGTAGCAAAAGCAGATGTTTTAATCATTATTGGCACTTCTTTACAGGTTTATCCTGCAGCAAGTTTGATGAATTTTGCAAACCAAACAATTCCTGTTTATTATATAGATCCAAAACCTGCAACAGTTTATGATTTACCCAATCCTTTGGAAATTATTGAAGCCATTGGTTCTGAGGGAATGAAAATTTTGCAAAAAGAATTAAAAAAACTGCAATAAAATCTTAAATCCTAAATTCTAAATCCTAAATTCTGATTATCTTTGCGACTTTCAAAACAACAACACAACAATGACTACTCTAAACGAATTGAATGCAGTATCACCAATAGACGGAAGATACAGAAGTAAAACTAAATCACTTTCTAAATATTTCTCAGAAGAAGCCTTAATAAAATATCGTGTTCTAGTAGAAATCGAATATTTTATTTCACTTTGTGAGATTCCATTACCACAACTAAAAAGTGTAAACCCGAACATCTTTGATAGTTTACGTGATATTTATAAAAATTTCTCAACCCAAGATGCACTTTGGATAAAAGAAACCGAAAAAACAACCAATCACGATGTTAAAGCTGTAGAATATTTTATAAAAGAAGCTTTCGAAAAATTAGGATTGTCTGAATATAAAGAATTTATACATTTCGGATTGACTTCTCAAGACATCAACAATACGGCAATTCCACTATCTACAAAAGAAGCATTTCAAGAAGTTTACTTAAAATCATTAATAGAATTAATTGCTAAACTAAAAGATTTAAGTATTGAATGGAAAAACATCCCGATGTTGGCCAGAACACACGGACAACCGGCTTCTCCTACTCGTTTAGGAAAAGAAATTGGTGTTTTTGTAGAACGATTAGAAGAACAAATGCGTTTACTTTTTAATATTCCTTTTGCAGCAAAATTTGGTGGTGCAACAGGAAATTATAATGCGCACCATGTAGCATATCCGCAAATAGATTGGAGAAAATTTGGAAGTGAGTTTGTTGAAGATACTCTTGGTTTGCATCACTCCTTCCCTACTACTCAAATTGAACATTATGATCATTTTGCCGCTTTTTTTGACGCTCTAAAAAGGATAAACACCATTATTATCGATTTAGATAGAGATATTTGGACATATGTTTCGATGGAATATTTTAAACAAAAAATTAAAGCAGGAGAAATAGGTTCATCAGCAATGCCACATAAAGTAAACCCGATAGATTTTGAAAATTCGGAAGGAAATTTAGGAATTGCGAATGCTATTTTCGAACATTTATCAGCTAAATTACCTATATCGAGATTACAGCGTGATCTTACTGACAGTACGGTTCTAAGAAATATTGGGGTTCCGTTTGGACACACTATTATTGCTTTTGAAGCTACGTTGAAAGGATTAAATAAATTACTTCTCAATGAACCTAAATTTCACGAAGATTTAGAAAAAAACTGGGCTGTTGTAGCAGAAGCTATTCAGACCATTTTACGCCGTGAAGGATATCCAAATCCTTATGAAGCACTAAAAGGATTGACTAGAACAAATACAACTATAGACAAAAATGCTATTCATAGTTTTATTGCGACTTTAGCTATTTCTGAGGAAATTAAAAAAGAATTAATGGTAATTACTCCTAGTAATTTTTTGGGGATTTAAAAAAAAAAATTATGATTTCATTATTATAAAATAACTTTCCATTAAGTAATTTTATACTTTAAATTAACAACCATGACAATAGAACAAATTTATACAGGATGCTTGGCCCAAGGTGCTTATTATATTACTTCAAATGGAGAGGCTGCAATTATAGACCCACTTAGAGAAACAAAACCATATCTAGAAAGATTAGAAAGAGATAATGTAAAGCTAAAATATATTTTCGAAACTCATTTTCATGCTGATTTTGTTTCTGGTCATTTAGATTTAAGCAAAGCAACCCATGCTCCTATTGTTTATG
>NZ_JAYSSZ010000126.1:0-11848 GCF_043720215.1 Flavobacterium sp.
GAAGCACTTACAATGCCTTTGTTTAATTTATCTTTTACAAAACCTGAAATATTTTTTTGTTGGCTAAAAACAGTTGTTTGAATTATAAATAATAAAAAAACTTTTTTTAGCATTATTCAGTAAATTCTTTAAAAATTTCTTGTTTTGTGTTTTTTATCATTTTTATTCCCAAAAGTATTCCTTTTTCGTAAGCGGATAATAAATTCTCGTCACACCATTCAAAATACTCCTTCATATTTAACCATTTTTTGCCTTTTTCTAAAATAACTTTAGATATAGGTGATGGGTTTTGTGATGGATATTCTATTTTTTTCATGCAAAAATAAAAATTCTCATTCTTGTCATAAGCTTCAATAATAAGTCCTGGCAACCCTTGTAGTTTCCATGGGCCAAAAGGAATAGGAATTTCATTAGTATACCAAGCGGTATATTCACGACCTCTCAAAAGACCTATCGCTTTGTAACATTCAAAATCACCTATTTTTTTTCTTTCACTAATCAATTTCCAATTAATGTTTACTTTTTTCTCTTTTACATAGGCAAATACTTTCCATCTTGAACTACTCCAAACACTATCTCTTTTCAGATCAGTATAAACCTGAAAACCAAACTTGTAAGTTGGATCTCCATTATTTATGTATATAGATGAATTATCATCATTCTCATAGATTTGCTTCGATTCTGTTTTCATCAATGAGACTAAAGAATCCTTTTTAGTTACATAACTCGATTCTGTTTTATTAAAAACAAGACAAGACAATACTTCAGGCCCTCTTTTTTTACCCAATAAAGGACTTTCAATTTGGCTATAAAATACAACTCCTTTGTCGATGTTATTTTGTGCAAAACAAAATGATGTAATTAAAATGATGAGTAAGAAACTAAATTTATTCATAATAATAGTAAATATCGGATATTTAATCCATTTTAGAGATAGACTAAAAATATTTAAAGAAACATTTTTAGTCTATAAATTATAATTTGCAGTAAATAAAAATTAAGATTTTAGCCATTTATTGATATTACTCCTCCACCACAATAACGGCTTGCAATTGCAACTGCTTCAGCAGCACTACCAGCTTGAAAACTAATTGTCACACCGTCACAACTTATACTACATTCCATTACTTTGAAAACCTTTTTCGTTTCTAATTTTTTTGTAACTACTTTCCCCGAGTTTGCAAAAGTTGTTGCCCCTACAGATAGGAACAAAACTAATAATAATTTTTTCATTTGTTTTAATTTTTATTGATTAATAAATATTTCAGCAAAATTCATTCTAATACAAACATTTAACAATCGGAAATAAAAAATAATTTATCGGTTAAACCGATAATTAAAAAAATACATTATTTTAGCAAGAAAAAAAACATGTCGTTAGGTAACAAATTATATGATTTAAGAACCAAGAAAAATCTAAAACAAGATCAGGTTGCTTATGATTTAGATATCGTGCAAAGTACTTATTGTGATTGGGAAAAAAACGTTACTACACCAAAACGTGAAAACTTATATAAGTTAGCAACTTATTTTAATGTTGATGTAAAAGAACTTGAAGAGGATATTTATAAAATAAAAATTAGCAATAAGAAAAACGCAATTGCACTTGTAAATAGTCCAAATACAAAAATAAATTCAACAGAGGCAATTTTGAAAATCGCAGATAGTTTAGAAAAACTAACTTTACTTGTTGAAAAGTTAATAGAAAATAAACTAACCTAATAACGGCTTGCGTTTATTATTAACTTTCGAAAATGTAAAAAATATTAAAAAGGCGCTAGAATTGATGGAGATGGTTTAACAAGGAAAGCACATCTTTAAATGAAACACCCCAAAAAAGTTAGATACTATTTTGGGGTGTTTTTAAATTTTAGTTTAAGATAATTTTCTTAATATAGTTTACATCGTCGCCATTAATTTTAATCACGTACATTCCTTTTTGTAAGTGATTTAAGTTTAAAGTTTTTTCTGTATTAAAATCGGTATCGTTAGTTGTGTAAACCACTCGACCGTTTATATCAATTACTTGTAAATTTAATTTTCCAGAAAATTTATTTATTTTAATGGTTACTAAACCGTTTGATGGATTTGGATAAATAGATATCATATCTTCATTCTCAAAATAATTAATTCCCAGTGTACAGTTTGGTCCTGGAGCTGGTTCGGTAAAGTCTTCCATTTGGTCCGTTGTATCAACTGATGATCCTGATGAAGCACCTGTTCCCATACCTCTAGCGGCAAATACTTTCCAAATCATACAATAATTTTGACCTCCAGTAGTAGCTTGATCAGCAGCAATTAATGCATCACGTCCACTAATATAAGTTGGATTACAACCATCAATTTTTATAGCATCTAAAACTAATCTCATTACCTTATTATTTCCGCCGTTTCCGTTATATACATCAGCACTATATCCATATTTCTCGATATAAGCCCAAGTTAAATCCCATAAAATAGTACACCATACAGACCCGATTCCGTGAGGAGCAACTTGGGAGTTACTACTATCAAAGGTAAAAGGATTCTTGGTTCTATCAGTTGAATAAGGATAGGTTCTAATTCCTACGCCTGTTGTAGGTTGTTGTGTGGCAAATGTTCCAATTCCTTTAGATTCGGTACCATTGTCAGTAGCTTTAATTTGAAGCATTAGCCAAAACCAGTCAGACCAACCTTCACCCATTTGCTCATCACTTCCACCCAAGCAATTTCCACTTAATCGGCTAGAAATCCCGTGTCCGTATTCGTGCGCAACAATCCCATTGTCAAAATCTCCGTCGGAGTTTACAAAAGTACCAGCAGGAGCTGTTAAATTACCATTTACCGTAACAGTTCCGTTTGCCATGGCAGTTATAATAGCCTCTCCATTTGCTTGACTTATACTAACTACTGGTATCGTAATTGTTGCATCTGCCCCTGACATTCCTGGCGCTCCACCCGCTACATTATTGACAATTATAACAGCTACAGCACCTGCATTTTGTGCTGCTTTGGCTTTAAGAGCAAAAGTACACGTCCCCCTTCTAATCACTGCTATGTTTCCATTTAATGCTGCTGCATTTGTGGCAGCTGTACAAGCATCTGAATTATCAGGTGTTCCATCATTATAGAGTACTAAATTGCGGGTTAATCCTGGTGAAACTGGGACAGCAATATGACCTGGCGAAAAGCCATTATCAGTAATACTATATGCTCCCGCAATAGATGCTGGTGAATTTATAGTTAAAGTTGGAGCCGGACCATTAGTCCATAAAAACATTTGCATTCTCGGCTGACTTCCATCGTTTGGAGTAGCAAAATTTGCGTTGTTTGTTCCACTTCCATCTTGTGCTTCAGCAATTACCGAGTCGTTACCAGCACCACCTCTACCATAATTATTTTGTTGAAAATTTTTGTTTGCTTCGTTAAAACCATACTGGTAATATACATCGTGCATGATATTATTCATATAGAATAAATTGGTTGTTGCTGCATTTGTGTAGGTAGATGCGGCAACACCTGTTCCGCCATAGGCATAGTCAAATGTTAAAGAAGCCGTACCGTCTGGACTTGCTCCTACACCATTATTCCCATTTGCATCTTCTTGAGCATATACATTATTCCCTCTAGTTATCGTATATTCAACCGCGTCATTTCCATTGATGTCATGCCATCCATAAGGAGAAGCTAATGCATTTCCTGAAGTAGAAATTAGTTGTCTAGATCCATGATTTGGGCTTTCGATATTTGATGGATAAACTCTGTAATTTCCAATCGCTGGAACTAGAGCTGTGGTTGTAGGATTTAATTTTTCGTTAAAAAAATATTTGTTAAACGAGTTTGAATTGTCTTTATTATGTGAATGATTTGTATGATTTTCAAAAGAACATGATATTACTAAATCATGTTTCTGTAATATTTTCCCATCAACAGCATCTACTACAACGTTCCAAAGACTTTTGGTGTCTTGTGTATAAAATTCAAAATTCCAACCTAATCTCAAGGTATTCATTTTTGTATAAAAATAGACTAATTGTGCTTTAATTGGATCTTGGTTTAAAACTCCATTTGTTAATTTATATTTGAAACCGTTTGATTCGATTAAGGTTACATCTCTAACTTGCGGTGCATTTAATTTTGAAAGAACCAAAGTAAAGGCTTCTGTGATTTGAAGAGTTGGAGTTACAATATTTACTTTACTAGAAATGTTTCTGTAAAAATCTTCTCCTCCAGCATAAACTTCTTCGTTTTTCATTAAAAAATTGGAGTCTGAATTAATTATTTCGATTCCATTTACTCTTTGTTTAACGTGATAGTTATTGATTTTGGTAAACTCGGAACTAAATTCATTAACAATAACAAGATCGTTGACATCGTTATTGGTTAATCTTAATGTTTCAATTTTGTCTTTGTTTGTAAGATATTTTTTTATTTTGTCTAATGGATTTTGTGAGAATCCAGTTATAGAAAACAAGAATAATATTAGATAAATAATTTTTTTCATCATATTTAGTTTTTTAGTTTTTGTAAATATAGTGTTTTTATAAAAATCTATAAATAATTCGTCTTGTTTTTTAAAAATGAGACAATTTTTAAAATTTAATCTATTTCAGACACCCTCAAGGTGTTTACCATTCCTTTGTCAGTTATAGGCATAGCTGCAAGATTAATTAAAAAATCTCCCTTCTCTACAAAACCTTTTTGGCGGGCAATTTCATTTACATCGGTAACGGTATCATCTGTACTTACAAATTTGTCGTAATAAAATGATTTTACACCCCAAATTAAATTAAGTTGTGTAAGAATCCTTTTATTTGATGTAAATACTAAAATATGGGCCGATGGTCTCCAAGCAGAAATCTGAAAAGCTGTATATCCACTATTGGTTAAGGTACAAATTGCTTTTGCTTTAATCACATTTGCCATTGTTGCAGCGTGATGACAAATTGTTTTGGTAATAAAACGATTGGTACGAATTTGTGGTGTGTTTTGTGGAACTTGAATAAGCGGAGAATCTTCTACGGCTTCAATAATTTGAGTCATTTGTTCAATAACTTGTACTGGATAATTACCAACTGATGTCTCACCAGAAAGCATTACAGCATCAGCTCCATCCATAACAGAATTTGCTACATCATTAACCTCAGCACGAGTTGGCGTTAGACTTGTAATCATGGTTTCCATCATTTGTGTAGCAACAATTACAGGTATACGAGCTGTTTTTGCTCTGTGAATTAATTTTTTCTGGATAAGTGGCACTTCGTGAGCTGGAACCTCAACACCTAAATCACCACGAGCTACCATCAAGCCATCACAATGGGCTACAATTTTATCAATATTGGCTACACCTTCTGGTTTCTCTATTTTGGCAATGATTGGAATTTTATGATCCGAATGTTTAGCAATTAGTTGTTGTAATTCTATTAAATCTTCTGCAGTTCTTACAAAAGAAAGCGCTATCCAATCAACTTTTTGCTCGATTGCAAAGATGGCATCTTTTATGTCTTTTTTGGTTAATGCGGGAAGTGAAACCTTAGTATTAGGAAGATTTACTCCTTTTTTAGATTTTAATGGTCCGCCTTGAATTACTCTACAAATTACCTCTGTTTTTCTATTGGTTTCAATGGCTTCAAACATTAGTTTTCCGTCATCGAGCAAGATTTTTTCGCCTGGATTTACATCTTTTGGAAATTCCTTATAGTTCATATAAACTCGGTCAGCTGTTCCCGGAACATCTTCAGCTGTTTGAAAAGTAATAATATCTCCAGGATTTACAACCACATCTTCTTTCATCACACCAACACGAAGTTTTGGTCCTTGTAAGTCGCCAAGAATAGCTGTTGTGTAGCCAAACTCTTCATTTAATCCTCGTATTATATCTATTTTAGCTTTTACGTCGTCGTAATCTGCATGCGAAAAATTAATTCTGAAGACATTTACTCCAGCAATAATCATATCGTTTAATACTTCTTTTGTACTACAGGCTGGTCCAAGTGTAGCTACAATTTTAGTTTTTTTGTTTGTTGGCATTTTTTTAAAAAATTAAATTGTTTTTTGATTTCATTTCAGTTGCATTTACTTCATAAACAGCACTTATGGAATCAATTTTATTTATTTTATTTATGATATCTTTTACTATAAATTGTGGGTCATGTTCGATTTTTAGGAAATAATCTACTTTTTTTAATTCCGAAACTAAGGAAATTCGTCTTGTAAAATTTTTATTTTCAAATAAATTAGCTTGCAAGTCCTGAACAGGTAAATCTATTTTTTGTTTGTTTTGAATTAAATCCCAAACCATCATTTTTTCTTCATCTTCGAAAGTAAACCGTGAAAAATAAGTGACTTTTTCCTGAATTTCTATAGGAATTTCTTTTTCGTTTTTACTAAGCGAAATTATTAGTTTTTGGTTTAATTTAAAAGCTAATTTATAATCTTCTTGCGATGTGTGAATTGCAATTAAATTATAATCGACTTGATCAAAATCTTCAAGATGTAATTTATGAATTGCCATATAAAGACTAAAAGATAAGCTGTAAAGATAATATTTCTATTGGTTATAAACTGCTTAACAAAATTAGGTTTTTGTTAAATTATTAATGATGCCGTTATAGTTTTATAAAAAAGTGATTATTTAGCATCTATTTTTGTCTGAAAAGCAAAATACGCTCTTTTAGACGCTATTTCTTCTGCTTTCTTTTTAGATGTTGCCCTAGCTTTGCCAATAACTTTTCCATCGATACTAAATTTTACTCCAAAATATTTCAACTTGCCCGCATCATCATCTTCATAAATATCGTAGTGAAATTGTTTTTTCTCTTTCTGACACCATTCAATCAGTAAACTTTTGTAGCTAATGACTTTTCCTTCTAATTTGTCAATATCTACATAAGGTTTGATGACTTTTTTGTGGATGAATTTTTCGCAGTACGTAAAACCTCGATCAAGGTAAATTGCTCCTATAAATGCTTCAAAAAGATTCCCGTGTATGTTTTCTCCAAAATTTTGAATGGTTACTTTGCTTTCTAAAAACTGAATCAGATTAAGATCTTTTCCCAATTCGTTTAAGTGTTCACGGCTTACAATTTTAGACCTCATTTTAGTAAGGTATCCTTCGTCGCCAGTAGGAACCATGTTAAATAAATGAGCAGCAATAACACTACCCAACATAGCGTCGCCCATAAACTCTAGGCGTTCATAGTTCATTGGGTTTCCTTTTTCGTCTAATTTATTCATCGAACGATGTGTAAATGCTTTGCGAAAATGAATAAGATTTGAAGGTTTAAACCCTAATATTTTTTCGAGTTTATCAAAAAAAAGCCCGTCCTCTGGAGAACGGGAATTTGAAAATATTTTTTTAATAAGACTCATGCGAGTAATTAAACTAATTTTTTGAATAAAACACACGCATTGTGACCACCAAAACCAAAAGTATTACTCATAGCCACTTTTACGTCTCTTTTTTGAGCTACGTTTAGTGTTAAGTTTAATTCTGGATTAATGTTTTCGTCGATGGTTGTGTGGTTTATTGTAGGAGGAACAATTCCGTGTTTGATAGATAATATAGAAGCAATAGCTTCGATAGCACCAGCAGCACCAAGCAAATGTCCAGTCATCGATTTTGTTGAATTGATATTAATATTTTTAGCATGTGCGCCAAAAACATGGCTTATCGCTTTCAATTCGGCAACATCGCCAAGTGGAGTTGAAGTTCCGTGCGTATTAATGTGATCTACTTCTTCAGGTTTCATACCTGCATCGCGAAGTGTATTATTCATAACTGCAATAACACCCAATCCTTCTGGATGAGGTGCGGTTAAGTGATACGCATCAGATGACATTCCGCCACCACCAACTTCACAATATATTTTTGCACCACGAGCTATTGCATGTTCATATTCTTCTAAAACTAATGCGCCTGCACCTTCACCAAGAACAAATCCGTCACGTGTAGCGTCAAATGGTCTTGAAGCAGTTTCTGGGCTGTCGTTTCTAGTAGATAATGCTTGCATTGAATTAAATCCACCCATTCCTGCAATAGTTACAGCGGCTTCTGATCCGCCAGAAATAATGATATCGCACATTCCTAATCGAATATAATTGAATGCATCGATTAATGCATTTGCAGAAGATGCACAAGCAGAAACAGTAGTATAGTTAGGACCCATAAATCCGTTTCTCATAGAAATATGAGCAGGAGCAATATCGGCAATCATTTTTGGAATAAAGAAAGGATTAAATCTTGGTGTTCCATCGCCTTTTGCATAACTTAGAACTTCTTCTTGAAAAGTTTCTAATCCGCCTATTCCAGCTCCCCAAATAACACCAACTCTATGTTTGTCTACATTGGTATCGGTTATTCCAGCATCTTTTATAGCTTCTTCACTCGCAGCAACAGCATATTGAGCAAATTTATCCATTCTTCTAGCTTCTTTACGATCCATAAAATCTTCTATATTGAAGTTTTTTATTTCACAAGCAAATTTAGTTTTGTGCTTTTCGGTGTCATAATAAGTAATAGGAGCTGCGCCGCTTTTTCCACTTATTAAAGCGTTCCAATATTCTTGAATATTGTTCCCAATAGGGGTTAATGCTCCTAATCCTGTTACTACTACTCGCTTTAATTGCATTGTTTAGTTGGTTTTGTTTAATATAAAAAAACCCAGCGTACTTTTAATAATTACTAAAAGAAACATTGGGTATTACATAAATATTTTTATGATTGTAATACAATCAGTGTTTTTACAAATCTACAAAAGATTTTGAAAGAACATTAAAAAAATAATAACATCTGTAAGATATTTCACTCACAGATGTTTTTTAGTATTATTTTTTAGCTTCTTCTATGTAAGAAATTGCTTGACCTACCGTAGCAATGTTTTCTGCTTGGTCGTCTGGAATTTGAATATCAAATTCTTTTTCGAACTCCATAATTAGCTCAACAGTGTCTAATGAATCAGCTCCTAAATCGTTTGTGAAGCTTGCTTCTGTTACAACTTCGTTTTCGTCAACGCCTAATTTGTCTACGATAATCGCTTTTACTCTTGATGCAATGTCTGACATAATCTTTAATTTTAAATTTTAATTTGTTGGCAAAAATAAAAAACTTTATCTTAAAACAACATTTTAGTTAATAAATCTGACTACGAATTTAAAAAAATAATTTCACAAAGACGTTTAAATTTAATTATTTATCATTTATTATTCTTTTTTTTGCGTAATATAAATCACAGTATAAATGAAAAAGATTGTAATATTTGCTTCTGGATCGGGTTCTAATGCCGAAAAAATTATATTACATTTTAAAAATAATTATCAAGGAAATGTAGTCGCAGTATTTACTAACAATCTACATGCCAAAGTTTTAGAAAAGGCGAGTCAGCTTCAGGTTTCAACTGAAACATTCAATAAAAACGAGCTTTCAGAAGGCACTGTTTTAAATAAAATAAACAAAATAAATCCAGATTTAATTGTTCTAGCAGGTTTTCTTTTAAAATTTCCTGAAGAAATTATTAAACAGTATCCAGATAAAATAATAAATATTCATCCTGCATTACTCCCAAAATATGGAGGAAAAGGAATGTATGGAATAAATGTTCATAAAGCAGTTTTAGAAAATAAAGAAATAGAAACAGGAATTACAATTCATTATGTGAATAAAAATTACGATGAAGGCGAATTTATTTTCCAGAAAAGTGTTTCAATAATAAATTGTAAAACCCCCGAAGAAATTGCCCAAAAAATTCATGCCCTAGAAATGGAATATTTTCCAAAAGAGATAGAAAAATTACTAATACCTAAAATCTAACATTGGAACACGAAGTACACATATACACAGATGGTGCCGCAAAAGGAAATCCTGGTCCAGGCGGATATGGTGTTGTTATGGAATTAGTTGGGACTAGTTTCAAAAAAGAATTTTACGAAGGATTTCGGCATACAACCAATAATAGAATGGAACTTTTGGCAGTTATTGTAGGTCTTGAAAAATTAAAAAATCCAAACATGAAAGTTTTAGTAGTTTCAGATTCTAAATATGTCGTAGATTCTGTTGAAAAAAAATGGGTTTTAGGTTGGGAGAAAAAAGGCTTTAAAGACCGGAAAAATTCAGATTTATGGAAACGTTTTCTAGTTATTCACAGAAAACACCAAGTCGATTTTAAGTGGATAAAAGGTCACAACAATCATCCGCAAAACGAACGATGCGATGAATTAGCCGTTTTTGCATCAAACCAAAAAACAGTTTCTATTGATGCTTTTTATGAAAAGGAAGAAGCCAAACTATTATGAAAACTTTACAACTTTCAATCATTGCAACTTTGTAACTTAAAAACTATCTTTGCACTTTAATTTGAAACTCAAAGAAATGAATAAATTATTAATTGTTGGAACTGTTGCTTTCGACGCTATTGAAACTCCTTTCGGAAAAACAGACAAGATATTAGGTGGTGCAGGAACATATATTGGACTTTCAGCTTCACATTTTAACTTGCAATCGGCAATAGTTTCTGTTGTAGGGGACGATTTTCCACAAGAATATTTAGATTTATTAACCTCTAGAAACATCGATATTTCAGGTCTTGAAGTAGTAAAAGGAGGAAAAACTTTCTTTTGGAGCGGAAAATATCATAATGATTTAAACTCTAGAGATACATTGGCTACCGAACTAAATGTCTTAGCTGATTTTCAACCTAAAGTTCCTCAAAATTTCAAAAATGCCGACGTTGTTATGCTTGGAAACTTGCACCCAATGGTACAAAGTAGCGTTTTAGATCAAATGGAAGAAAAGCCAAAACTAGTTGTACTTGATACAATGAATTTTTGGATGGATTGCGCACTAGAAGATTTACTAAACGTCATAAAACGTGTTGATGTTATTACTATAAATGACGAAGAAGCTCGCCAATTGTCTGGAGAATATTCTCTTGTAAAAGCTGCAGCGAAAATCCACACAATGGGACCTAAATATGTAGTGATTAAAAAAGGAGAACACGGCGCCTTAATTTTTCACAACAAAGAGGTTTTCTTCGCACCAGCATTGCCACTCGAAGAAGTATTCGATCCAACAGGAGCAGGAGATACTTTTGCAGGAGGTTTTGCAGGATTTATAACACAAAGCGAAAACGTTTCTTTCGAGAATATGAAAACCGCAATCATTCACGGATCAAATTTAGCGTCGTTCTGCGTTGAGAAGTTTGGAACCGAAAGAATGCTAAAATTAAATAAAGAAGAAGTTGTCGCGAGATTGAAACAATTCAAATCTCTAACACAATTTGATATAGTATTATAATAAAAACGCCTCGAAATTTCGGGGCGTTTTTGATTTAAAAAATAACTACAAAATTACAACAACCCAATGAGTGATGCAATAAAACATGAATGTGGAATAGCATTTTTAAGATTATTAAAACCGCTTGAGTTTTATAAAGAAAAATATGGCACTGCTTTTTACGGAATACAAAAAATGTATCTCCTGATGGAAAAACAGCACAATCGTGGTCAAGACGGAGCTGGTTTTGCAAGCATCAAACTAGATGTAGAACCAGGTGAAAGATATATAAGTAGGGTGCGTTCTAACGATGCTCAAGCAATACAAGATGTTTTTGCACAAATAAATGCGAGAGTAAACGAAGAAATGATTGCGCACCCAGAATATGCAGATAATGTCACACTCCAAAAAGCAAACATCCCTTATATTGGTGAATTGTTTTTAGGGCATGTTCGTTATGGAACTTTTGGGAAAAATAGTATTGAAAACGTTCATCCTTTTTTACGTCAAAATAATTGGATGCACAGAAATTTGCTATTAGCTGGAAACTTTAATATGACTAATGTCAAAGAACTTTTTAATAGTTTAGTAGAGTTAGGT